>JBEKWZ010000427.1:0-4271 GCA_049512555.1 Candidatus Sulfotelmatobacter sp.
AAAAGCATGCTTCTTCCCTTCGTCCGCGAACTCTTCGCGGACGTAGAAATGCTTCCCGCCTTCACGCGTGTTGCCTCCCACCTGCGGGAGGGCACGGGGCGCATTCGTGTCTCCGGACTTTCCTCCACGGCAAAAGCCTTGCTGCTCGTGCTTTTGCGCCGCCACGCCGACCGCCCGCTCGTCGTCGTTGTGAACGACAACCGCGCCGTCGAAGATTTCGTGCCCGTACTCCGCGGCTTCTGCGAACTCACCAGCGCCAGCGATCCCGAAGGTGTCGTTGCCCTCCCCGCCCGCGACGTGCTTCCGTTCCAGAATCTTTCCCCGCACCCCGAGTTACAGGAAGAACGTGCCACCGCCCTCTGGAAGATCGCCACCGGCAAAGCCTCGATCGTCGTCACTCCGGTCGCCGCGACGGCAATCCTCCTGCGTTCACCTGACTACTACACCGAACTGGCTCGCATTCTGCGCCGCGGCGAATCCTTCGACGTCGACAATCTCCTCGCCCACCTGAACACCGTCGGCTACGAGTCCGCCGACGTCGTCGAAATGCCCGGACAGTACGCCCTGCGCGGCGGCATTCTCGACGTCTACTCTCCCGAAGCCGAGCGCCCGGTCCGCGTTGAGTTTTTCGGCGACGAGGTCGAATCAATCCGCCGCTTCGATCCCGCTTCCCAGCGTTCCTCCAATCCCATGGACGAAGCGCTCCTGCTTCCGCTCACCGAAACTCCGGTCAGCGATCATCTCCTCGGCGCGATCCACACCCGCCTTTCCGGCAAACGCATTACCGGCACCGACGAAATCGTCGAGGCCGCCGTTCGCTCCGGCGGCGTCACCGTTTTCCCCGGCTGGGAGTTTTACGCGCCCGTCGCCGGAGCCGACCGCACCGTCTTCGATTTACTTCCCCACGCCGCCGTGTTGCTCGACGAACCTGATCTGCTGCGCACCGAATTCGACCGCTTCTGGACTCGCGTCGAGGAAGCTCACGAGCGCAGCGGCGTCGGCAATCTCGTGCGCCCCGTGGATTTATATCTCCCGCCCGATGGTTGGTGGAACAAAGTTGTGACCCTCACCGGAGCCGACGTTGAGCATCTTGGCGTCACTCACACCGCTGAAGACGAGGCGATAACTTTTCTCACCCAGCCCACTCCCCGCTTCCACGGCGCGGTTCCGTCGATGCTCGAAGAAGTCCAAAAGCTCACCGGCCAGGGCAATCAGGTACTTTTCTCCGTGCCCAACACCGGCGAAGTCGAGCGCCTGGCCGACATCTTCACCGAATACAACGTTAGCTTCCGCCTCGGCAGCCGCACCCGCGGCGGCGAAAGCTACGCCGACGAAACCAGTTACTTCGCCGGCGAAGTCCTCACCACCACGCTCGCCAAAGCCTATGTCCCCGACGGAGTTCTTTTCCCCGACGCGCACCTCGCCATCTTCGGCGCCCGCGATTTGTTCGATGAATCCGACGCGGTCGCTTCCCGCCCGCAGCGCCAGAAGTCGAAAGTCTCTGCGTTCCTTTCCGACTTCCGCGACCTGCAAGTTGGAGACTACGTTGTCCACGTCGAACACGGCATCGGCCAATATCAAGGCTTGAAGGAAATTAATCAGGGCGATGGCAACGCCGAATTCATGCTGCTCGAGTACGCCGTAGGCGCGCGTCTCTACGTCCCGCTCACGCGACTAGACCTGATTCAGAAATACCGGTCTTCCGAAGGGGCCAAGCCAGCCTTGAGTCATCTCGGCACGCAGGCCTGGTCGAAGACGAAAGCCCGCGTGCGCAAGGCCATGAAAGACATGGCCGACGAACTTCTCAAACTTTACGCCGAACGCAAAACGGCCAAAGGCCACGCCTTTCCCGCCGGCAACGAGTTCGTCCGCGAGTTTGAAGACGCCTTCGAGTTCAGCGAGACCGAAGACCAGGCGCAAGCCATCGCCGACGTCACCCGCGACATGGAATCGTCCCAGCCCATGGACCGCCTGCTCTGCGGCGACGTCGGCTACGGCAAGACGGAAGTCGCCATGCGCGCCGCATTTCGAGCCGTCGGCGACAACAAGCAGGTCGCCGTACTCGCGCCCACCACGGTCCTCGCCTTTCAGCACTACGAAACTTTCAAGCAGCGTTTCGGCCCGTTCCCCGTCACCATCGAAATGATCAGCCGCTTCCGCAACCCGAAGCAGCAAAAAGAAATTCTGCAAAAAACCGAAGCCGGCAAAATCGACATCCTCATCGGCACCCACCGCATCCTCTCCAAAGATCTCAAGTTCGCCGACCTCGGCCTGCTCATCGTCGACGAAGAACAGCGCTTCGGCGTCCGCCACAAAGAACGCATCAAGCAAATGCGCAAGCAAGTCGACGCCCTCACCATGTCGGCCACGCCCATCCCGCGCACGCTGCACATGTCGCTCGTCGGCCTGCGCGACATGAGCGTCATCGAGACTCCACCCAAAGATCGCATGGCGATTCAGACAGTCGTCGCCAGCTGGGACGACAAATTAATTCAGTCCTCGATCGAGCAGGAACTCGAACGCGGCGGCCAGGTCTACTTCGTCCACAACCGCGTCGAAAGCATCTGGGAAATCGCCGCCAAGCTGCAGGAACTCGTTCCGAAAGCCCGCATAATGGTTGGCCACGGCCAGATGGGCGAAACCGAACTCGAAAAAGTGATGCTCGGATTCATGCATCACGAAGCCGACATCCTCGTCGCCACCACCATCATCGAGAACGGCCTTGACATCCCGCTCTGCAACACGATCCTCATCAACCGCGCCGACCGCCTCGGCCTCTCCGAGCTCTACCAGCTTCGCGGACGCGTCGGCCGCTCCAACCGCCGCGCCTACGCGTATTTACTAATCCCGAAAGAAGTCGAACTCACGCCCATCGCCCGCCGCCGTCTCGCAGCGCTCAAAGAGTTCTCCGACCTAGGCGCCGGATTCAAAATCGCTGCGCTCGATCTCGAGCTTCGCGGCGCCGGCAATCTCCTCGGCGGCGAGCAAAGCGGACACATCGAAGCCATCGGCTTCGAGCTCTACACTCAAATGCTCGAACGCGCCGTCCGCGAAATGAAAGGCGAAGCCGCTCCCGACGAGGCCGAAACCCAGCTCAACCTGGGCCTGAACATCCGCATCAACTCGGACTACATTCCTGAAGAAAACCAGCGCCTGCAAATGTACAAGCGCGTAGCGCGCGTGGAAACCGAATCGCAACTCGGCGACGTCGCCGCCGAACTGCAAGACCGCTACGGCCCGCCGCCCGCACCCGTCCGCAACCTGCTCGACTACGCGAGTCTCAAGCTGCTCTGCATGCGCGTCGGCGTGAACGCCATCGAGCGCAAACGCGATTTCGTAACTTTCAAATTCCGCCAAAACGCCGCCGTCGATCCCGAACAGCTAGCCAGATTCGTCTCCGCCCAGCGCGGCGCCCAGTTCACCCCAGATGGAATGTTGAAATTCGCGCTGAAAGCAACCGCCGCAGACGAAGTCCTCCGCGCCCTCCGCACAGTTCTGGAGCAACTGGCGACCATCGATGTGACATCTCTATTGGATTCAAGCATGAGCGGGAATAGGCCTCAGTGATGAATCCAGCACACCCAATACCAAAACCCTGTAGACAGCCGAAGGTAATGCCTTTGACTGAATTCTCGCTTAGAATCGTAGAGCCATGCGCGCCTTTGATGTTTCTCTAAATGGCAAGAAGCTGTGCCGCGCCGGAATCGGCGACGACGGCGTCCTCACCACCATCGTGAATTGGGTCACCAGGAATAGCGTCGGCGATCTGTTCCTTGAAGTCGGCGGCCTCGTTAGCACCGTCGACGAACACGTGTCATGGGTGAATCAGAAACCGCTTCAAGTCGGCGACACGATAAAAGTCACTATTGTTGAAGCCGAGTTGGTCGACCAACCAACGAAGAAACAGCGGCCGAGTGAGGCAGAACTTCTCAATGCTAGGAAGCGCTACGTTCGTAAAATGGCAAAACAGTTCGGCTGGAAGATTCAGACCGGAAGCCTAACGCCCAAGACCTAACACCCGAGACCCGACCCATGCCCATGAAGGTTCGCAAAGCCGTTTTTCCCGCCGCCGGCCTCGGCACTCGTTTCCTGCCCGCCACCAAAGCCCAGCCCAAAGAAATGCTCCCGCTCGTCGACAAGCCGATAATTCAATACGGCGTCGAAGAAGCCATGGCCTCGGGCTGCGACCAGATCATCATCATCACCGGCCGCGGCAAGCAGGCCATCGAAGATCATTTCGACGTCAGCTACGAACTCGAGCGCATGCTCGA
>JBEKWZ010000428.1:0-4269 GCA_049512555.1 Candidatus Sulfotelmatobacter sp.
CTCGGGCGAAGTGGTCACGATGAGCGAACCGCTGGAGCGTCCTTCCGAGAAGCATAAATGGATGGCCTGGCCCATTGTGCGCGGCGTCATGACGCTCGGCTACGCTATGAATCTGGGCTACCGCGCCCTGCGCTTCTCGGCGAACGTCGCGATCGAAGAGGTGATGCAGAGCGACGAGAAACCCCATGGAGCGACGGACGCCTCGACTGTCCCGCCAGCGCAAAGCGCGGCGGAGTCCGTCAAGTCCCGCGAGAAAGCTGCCACCATCAGCAACTGGCTGGCCGTGGGAAATCTGTTGCTGTCGCTGGCCTTCTTTATCTTCATGTACAAATACATTCCGCTGCTGGCGGCGACGGAACTGAAGAAAATGGATCCCGCGCTGGGCGGACGGATTATTTTCAACCTGATCGACGGCGGCATCCGCCTCGGATTGTTCCTGTTCTTTATCTGGGGAGTGTCGCTCTGGAAAGATATCCGCCGGGTGTACGAATATCACGGCGCCGAGCATAAGACCGTTTTCGCTTTCGAGAATGGCGACCCGCTTACCACCTCCGCGGTGCAGAAGTATTCGACGTATCATCCGCGCTGCGGCACCAGCTTTTTGATGACCGTGATGCTGATCTCGATCGGCTTTTATATGCTGGTCCCGTTCACCACGTTCTGGGCGCGATTTGCTTCGCGCATCGTGCTGTTGCCGCTCATCGCAGGAGTTTCGTACGAGATCATCCGCTTCGCGGCCAAACACCGCGGATCGCTCTTCGCGCTCATGACTGCTCCAGGCCTATGGCTGCAGCGCATTACGACGCAGCCTCCGTCTGACGAGATGGCGCAGTGCGCCATCACCGCCCTCGAACAAGCCATGGATCTGGAAAAAGAGCGCGGGGGCGAGTTGGTGATTGCCTAGCGGTCCCGCCGCGAATACTTTCTCTCCGCCTTCTCACAACATTACAATGCCAGAGAGACGTAACTTGTTACGTCTCTCTTGCCCGCGGTACGGGCTGCGGCGCGAGCCGAGACGTAGCCAGCCGAGACTTAGCAAGCCAGGTCTCTACGAGAGATTCCAATGTTTGAACGACTCGACCAAATCGAAGCGCGTTACGAAGAGCTGAACAGAGCTCTGGCGTCGCCGGAGATCGTGAACGACTCGGCGAGATACCAGAGGACCGCCAAGGCTCACGCTGAAATTGCGCCCATCGTGGAGAAGTACCGCGAATACAAGGACCTGACCAAGGGCATCGCGGAGAGTAAGGCCATGCTCGTGGAAGAGAAAGATGCCGAGATGCGCGCCTATGCTCAGGATGAACTCGACAAGCTGGAAGGCCGCGTCGGCACGGTCGAAGAGGAATTGAAAGTTCTGCTCCTGCCTAAGGATCCGAACGACGAGAAGAACGTCATCCTGGAAATTCGCGCCGGCACCGGCGGAGACGAAGCCACGCTGTTTGCGGCTGAGATCTTCCGCATGTATACGCGGTACGCGGAGACGCAGCGCTGGAAGGTTGAAGTGCTTTCGTCCTCGGAATCGTCAGCCGGCGGCTTGAAGGAAGTGATCGCCATTATCGAAGGCAATCGAGTGTTCTCGCAGCTCAAGTATGAAAGCGGAGTGCACCGCGTGCAGCGCGTGCCGGCCACCGAGCAGCAGGGGCGGGTCCACACCTCGGCCGTCACGGTCGCGGTGCTCCCAGAAGCCGAAGACGTTGATATCAAAATCGAAGCCAAGGATTTGCGCATCGACACGTTTTGCTCGTCCGGCCCCGGCGGCCAGTCCGTGAACACGACGTACTCGGCCGTGCGCATAACGCATATCCCGACCAACACAGTCGTAAGCTGCCAGGACGAAAAATCGCAAATCAAAAACCGCGAGAAAGGCATGCGCGTGCTGCGTTCGCGACTCTACGAAATTGAAATGGAGAAGCAGCAGCAAGCTCTGGCCAAAGAACGCAAGGCGATGGTCGGGTCTGGCGACCGCAGCGAGAAGATCCGCACTTACAATTTTCCGCAGAACCGGCTGACTGACCACCGCATCGGATTCACCATCCACCAGCTCGAAGCTGTGATGGACGGAAAGCTGCAGCCGCTCATCGAGGCGCTCACGACGTACTACCAGGCCGAAAAGCTGAAACAGGAAGCGGCCAGCGTGGTTTAGCGCAAAAAGTTTAGGGGAAGAGCGTGGGCGCTATTGCCCGCGAAGCAGGAGGGACGATGCCCGGACTCAATGAGACGCTTGCGTCGGCTCTCGCCGACCGCTACACGGCGAATTCCGCAAGAGTTCGCGAACTGGCCGCCCCGCTGACCAACGATCAGTTCTGGCAAAAGCCGTTTCCTTACGGAAACAGCTTCGGCCATCTCGTTCTGCACCTTACCGGCAACTTGAATTACTACATCGGCGCGCAGATCGCGAAGACCGGATATGTGCGCGACCGACCGCGCGAATTCGCTGAGCCGAATCCTCCAGGGAAAGAGGAAGCGCTGAACCGACTCGGCGACGCGGTTGCCATGGTGATCAGCGCCGTTCGTGCGCAATCGCCTGAGGATTGGGCGGCAGAATACTCAGGAGCCGGTACGAATGCCAAGATTCGTCTCGACATGATCCTGCAGTGTGCGTCGCATATGCAACACCACATCGGCCAGATGATCTATCTTGGCTATCAGTGGAAGCAGACAGACACAAGTCCGGAATAAGAACTTGCCGAAGACTTGTTTCCCTCAGTGCCCCCGTGTGTCCGTGGTGAAATAGTGCAGCTCAAGCAAATCCTCACGTCGGCCATTACCCGCTTCACAGCAGAGCGCGTTCCGTCTGCGCGTCTGAACGCCGAGTTGCTGCTCATGTTCACGTTGAATTGCGACCGCGCCTACCTTTTCGCACATCCCGAACGTGAGCTAACCGCAGATGAACAAGCTCGTTACGAATCTGCGATGGCGGAACGCGCGCGCGGGGTGCCTGCGCAATACGTCACGGGACACCAGGAATTCTGGGGCATGGACCTTATCGTCACGCCAGCCGTGCTCATTCCGCGGCCGGAGACGGAACACGTCATCGAAGCCGTTTTGAAACTTGCTTCAGAGAAGAAGCCTGGCGGGCAAGAGTGCCCGCCCCACACAACTCGGGTGCTCGACGTTGGAACGGGCTCCGGCTGCATCGCGCTGGCGTTGGCGAAGGAATTTCCTCACGCTGAAATTCATGCCAGCGATATCTCCGCGGCTGCGCTCGAAATCGCTCGCGCCAACGCTGCCCGACTTCAGTTCGAGAGCCGCATCCAGTTTCATCAGGCAGATCTTTTTCAAGGTCTCAACCTCATTGACCTGGACTTGGTCGTGTCAAACCCGCCATATGTTGGAGAGTCCGAAGAGGATCAGGTTCAACTGGAGGTGCGCAAGTTTGAGCCGCGCCGGGCTGTGTTTGCCGGTGTCAGTGGGACCGAGATCATAGCCCGGTTGATTCCCCAGGCTCACGCCGCGCTGCGTCCGGGCGGATGGCTCATCATGGAAATTAGCGGCACAATTGCAGACGCGACGAAACATCTTTTGAGTGGTTGGGATGATGTGGGCGTCAGCCGGGATCTGCAGTCGATCCCGAGGGTCGCTCGAGCGCGAAAGCCACGCCGCTAGGCCTTGCTACCGCCGCACGACGGCGGGCAGAATTTCTTCGACATCGATGATCTCGGTCGGATAATTCCCCGTGTAGCAAGCCGAGCAATATGAAATGTTCTCACCCTCGCCGCAAGCTTTCTTGAGTCCCTCGAGCGAAAGATAGGCCAGCGAATCGGCACCAATATAGTCGCGAATCTCGCTAATCGATTTGTTGGCCGCGATGAGCTGTTTTTTTGAGGGCGTGTCCACGCCGTAATAGCAGGGCGAAATGGTCGGCGGGCAGGAAATGCGCATGTGGACTTCCTTGGCCCCGGCGCTGCGGATCATGCGGACAATTTTCCGGCTGGTGGTGCCGCGCACAATCGAATCGTCGATCAGCACGACGCGTTTGCCTTGCAGCAGCGAGCGCACTGGATTCAGCTTGAGCTTTACGCCAAAGTCGCGGACGCTCTGGCTGGGTTCGATGAATGTGCGGCCGACGTAGTGATTGCGAATCAGCGCAAAACGAAACGGAATGCCGCTCTCGGCCGCGTAGCCTACCGCGGCGGTTACGCCCGAATCGGGCACCGGAACGACCAGATCGGCTTCCACACCGGCTTCCCGCGCCAGCTGGCGTCCTAGTTCTTCACGGCTGGTCTGCACCGCGCGGCCGAAGACAATGCTGTCGGGGCGCGAGAAATA
>JBEKWZ010000429.1:0-4267 GCA_049512555.1 Candidatus Sulfotelmatobacter sp.
GCGCCAATGCGCGACGGATAATCGGGGACCGGCCGGGACTTCACAACCACTTTCCAGTCTGGTCGCCTGACGGCCGTTGGATCTATTTCGTGCATGGGACACCGGCGACGAAGGAGATGGATTTGTGGCGCATCGACCCAGTTGGCGGCAACCCAGAGCGCCTCACGCAACGCAATACAGACATTGCCTATCCCACGCCGGTCGGCAACCGCACAGTGTTCTACGTGGCGCGGGACGAGGACGGTTCCGGACCTTGGTTGTGGGCGTTAGATCTGAAACGCCGGGATTCGCGGCGCGCAAGCGTCGGCCTCGAGCAATATACGTCCGTGCAGGCCAGCGCGGACGGCCGTAAGCTGGTGGCCACCATCAGCAATCCCATCGCCGGTCTTTGGACTGTTCCGATTCTTGATCGCGTCGCCGAAGAACACGACGTGAAACCGTTTACCGTGCCGACCGTGCGCGCTCTGGCACCTCGTTTTAGCGGCTCGTCGCTGTTTTATTTATCTTCCCTGGGGACGGGCGACGGACTGTGGCGCCTTCGGGACGGAAAGGTGACTGAGATCTGGAAGGGCGTCGATGGTGCATTGCTGGAGACGCCTGCCGTTTCGCCCGATGGAGGTCGCGTGGCCATTGTGCTACGGCGGAGCGCGAAACACCAACTGCATGTCCTGTCTTCAGACGGCGCCGAACTCCAGCCTATCGCGGAGGGAATGGTCCCTCAGGGTTCGAGTTGCTGGTCGCCGGATGGCAGATGGATCGTCACTGGCGGCAGGGACGCCGCCGGCGCCGGGCTCTTCAAGATCCCGTTGGATGGCGGATTGCCAGTCCGCTTGGTCGCCGGGGAAGCGCTCAATCCAGTCTGGTCGCCGGATGGCAGCCTGATCGTATATGCGGGTACGAATGTGCGCACCTTCGCTCCCCTTCTGGCCGTACGCCCGGACGGAACCAGCGTCGAATTGCCCCATATCACTTTGCGCCGCTTGGGCGAACGCGTGCGCTTCTCGCCTGATGGCAAGAGTCTGATCTACATGGGGGGACTGCTCGTATCACAGGACTTCTGGCTGCTCGATCTCGCCTCGATGAAGTCGCGCCTTCTCACCCGGCTGCAAAACCTCGCCGCCATGAGGACCTTCGACATCACCAGCGACGGGAAACAAATCGTCTTCGACCGCGTACGCGAAAACTCGCAGGTCGTCATGATCGATCTTCCCCAGGAATAGCCTTAATCCCAGAACGAGCAGCCCCATCGGCCTTCTGACTTTCTTCCTTGCTTACTTTTCCACAATCCGGGGTTAATATGGAGCCAACAGAATCTGGGGCCACTCCCATGGCTGTCACAACCTCGACCCTGCAACCCGTCTCAGCCAATCGTCGTCGCCGCGTGCGACACAAGATCCAGACGCCGGCCTACGCCAGTTTCACCGGCGAATCTCAAAGCGCGATGCTCGACCTCCACGAAATCGTCGACATCAGCGAAGACGGCGTTGCCATTCAATGCCACTCGCCTCTCGATCTCGATCGCCGCGTGAATCTATGCCTCGATCTCGCCGACAGCGAAGAGCACATCTACACCACCGGCCAAGTCGTCTGGTCGAACTCTTCCGGCCGCGCCGGCCTTCGCTTTGCCGAGTTGCCCGCCGACTCCATCTCCCAACTCCGCCGCTGGCTCTTCGTGAATGTAATGGCCGGAGTCGCGCACGGTGAGACCGACCTCAGCGCTCTCGACAGTCCTCGCCCAGAGGTTGCGCCGCGTCCCAACTATACCGACACGCTAGCGGCCGTCAGCGCTGTCCAACGCCAGGTCGAAGCGCTGGGCCGCGATCTAACTGCGGCTCTGCAATTGGTCGCCGAGCGCGCTCTCACTCTGGTTCGCGCATCCGGCGCGGCCATCGCCCTCGCCGACGCCGACCCCGATTTCATGATCTGCCGCGCCAGTTCCGGCCCGGATGCTCCGCCCGTCGGCGCGCGCCTGCAGGTCGGCTCCGGTTTTTCCGGAGAATGCGTAAAAGCCGGCACGCTGCTCCGCTGCGACGATGCCGAACTCGACCCTCGCGTCGATCCCGAAAGTTGCCGCGCCCTGGGCATTCGTTCCATCCTCGCCGCTCCCGTGCGCGTCGGCGAAAAGTCAATTGGTCTCCTCGAGGTCTTCTCGGCTCTGCCCAATACATTTTCTGATACCGACAGCGGAGTGCTGCAGCGCCTCGCACAAACCGTACTCGCCGCCATCAACCGCGCCGCCCGCGCCGAGGATCTTCCGCAGCTAGCCGCTCCACCCGCCACAAAATTTGCGCCACCCCAAGGTAGCGTCCTATTCGCTTCCGCCCCCGATGAGGAAAAGAAAATTCAAAATCCGGAAGAGAAACAATCCGGCGTTAGCCTCCCGCTCTCGCACCTGATTATTCTGGTCGTTGCGGGCGTACTGATCCTTGGCGTCGTCTCTGGCGCCCTCGGCTACACTCTGGCTCCCTGGATTCAAACCAAGATCCGCGAACGCCGCACCAGTTCGATGCAGACCGTGCTCGCCTCATCGAAGCCCCCGGCGCCGGAAAATGCTTCCTCCACTCCCGCCGTCGAAACTGCGTCCCTCGACCAACTTCGCCAGATGGCAGAGAACGGTGACCCCGCAGCCGAAAATGCGTTTGGCCTGCGTTACGCCACCGGCGACGGCGTGAAATTGGACGAGTCAGAAGCGGTTCGCTGGTTTACCCGCGCCGCCGAGCAGGGCAACGTCGCAGCTCAGTCCAAGCTGGGAGCCATTTATTACGCCGGGCGTGGCGTCCCTCAAGATTACAACCAGGCCTATTTCTGGATGCTGTTAGCGCGCGCCAGTGGCGACACCACCGCCAAGGCGCTCGTACCCTCCGTCACGGCGCATCTGAGGCGCATCGACGCGAATTCCATCGAAGGGCAGGCCAACGCCTGGCTCCAGCAGCGCCTCCCGAACTGGAAACCCACCGCAGGCCATTAAAGTTCGCGTAGAGACGTTGCTTGCAACGTCTCTGCCGGCGGCGTCTCGGACGAAATCTTTATCGATGCTGCCGGCAGAGACGTAGCAAGCTACGTCGCTACGAAGTCGGCGCTAGAATATCCCCAGAGCCTCCTGTGCCCAGCCTCCGCGACATCCTCGACCGCAACGTTCGCGAGGCGGACCCCGCGCTCTACGAAAAACTCGCCGACAACCGCGTCCGCTGCTTTTCCTGCGGCCACTGCTGCCCCATTCCCGAAGGCCAGCCCGGCGTCTGCAAAGTCCGCTACAACCGCGCCGGCACGCTCTACGTCCCCTGGGGATACACCGCCGGCATGCAATGCGACCCAATCGAAAAGAAACCGTTCTTCCACGCCCACCCCGGAGCGCTCGCCTACAGTTTCGGCATGCTGGGCTGCGACCTGCACTGCGGCTACTGCCAGAACTGGGTCACATCGCAAGCTCTGCGCGACCCCAACGCCATCTCCCCCCCGCTCGAAGCGTCGCCTGAAATTCTCGTTCGCGATGCCCTCGATCAAGGCGCAAAAGTTCTGGTCAGCACCTACAACGAGCCGCTCATCACCAGCGAATGGGCGGTCGCCGTTTTCAAAGAAGCCAAGTCCGCCGGCCTGCTCACCGGATTCGTTTCCAACGGCAACGCCACCCCGCAAGTTCTCGAATACATCCGCCCACATCTTGATCTCTACAAAGTCGACCTCAAGAGTTTCGACGATCGCCACTACCACGAACTCGGCGGCCGCATCGCTCCCATCCTCGACAGCATCCGCCGAATTCACGCTATGGGATTGTGGCTCGAAATCGTGACCCTCCTAATCCCCGGCTTCAACGACTCCCCCGACGAACTGCGCCGCCTAACCGAATTCCTAGCCGGAATTTCCCCCGACATTCCGTGGCACATCACCGCCTTCCACGGCGATTACAAAATGCAGGGGGAAAACCAGCGCGATACCAACGTCGAAGATCTCCTGCGCGCCGCCGAAATCGGCCAAACCGCTGGACTCCGCTACATCTACGCCGGCAACCTCCCCGGCAGGGTCGGCCCCTGGGAAGACACGCGCTGCCCAAACTGCAACGAAACATTAATCCGCCGCTACGGATATCACATCGAAGACTACCGCCTAACTCCTGATGCCCGCTGCCCGAAATGCGCAACCGAAATTCCCGGCCGCTGGCCCGCAAAATTCGAAGGCCAAATCACCTCCCGCCCTTTCCTCCCACAAAACCGCTCCCGTTTATTTACAATCACAAGTCGTTGAATCTTGATGTTTTCGTTTGGACTTG
>JBEKWZ010000430.1:0-4257 GCA_049512555.1 Candidatus Sulfotelmatobacter sp.
GCGCCACAACAGCACGCGCGGAGCGGGACTGTAGAATCGGAGAGGTCTTCGAAGGCATGCAGAATTCGGGCACCGTAGTCATAGATACTCCTGACACTTTCCGGCAAATCGCTTGAGTTCATTTCTCCTGAGAAACACGGCTATCCTGTCCGATTGAGAGGGGGAATCGGATGCTATCGAGTTCCAAAGAACGCGCGGTGCCCCAAGAGATGACGAAGTGATACAGGGAGGTCCAGCCAGAACCCCTAACGTGGGCCGAGAATAAGCCCCGCAAGTTCCACTTGTCAAGAGAAACCCGATTACACGGATGGAACGCGAAGGGACGAATGACGCTAGTGGGTGCCTTTTCCGTATTCGACTCGGTCGATCGTCCAGTCGGTGTCTTTATCCCCTAGCTTCTTGAAGTAGAACGTAGCGGGTTGGCTGAACGATTGGGCCGGACTGCCCTTGGGCTTGATCTGTGCATCTTGAATGCAGATGGCGAATGCGGTTTTCCCAGTCACTTGGGCGGGGGCAGTTTTACGAAGATTAATGCGAAATGATTCGGCATCTTTGAAGTTGCCCTGCATTTCCTTGAAAATCTTGTCGCTCATCTTCGGCCAAATGCGCCTCAACTGGACAGGGTCTTTGGATTGAAATGCAACCACGTAGGCGTCGAGCACTCCCTGGATGCCACTCTGGTCGTCGGTTGCGCTGGTCATCGGCGTTGGCGTTGGCGTTGGCGTTGGTGGTTTGACTTCCACGTGAGCCACGTCTTTCGCGTCGCCGCCCGGACCGTGTGCGACAACATAGTGATTCCCGGATTCCGTGGGAGCGATCTTCATGGTGCCTTGCGCCGGAACCTTCTGGCCGTCGATCGTGATGTCGGTGGCGCCCTTGGTGTCCCAACGGAGTTCGACAGACTGTCCCTTCTCAACGGTGTCCGAACTCGCAATCAAAGTGGCAGTGGGCGCGGCGACTGGAGGATTGTGCGTCTCTGGAGTTGTCGGCACTCCGGACTTGGGAATGACTTTGAGGTCTGCCACCACCGGCAGGCGCGAGCCCGGTTGTACCTGGACTTTGCTCTGCCAAGCCTGGTAGCCCTCCGCTCTTACTTCAACGTTGTGGAGACCTGGAGCCACGTTTACCGACAAATGTCCCGAGGTCGGGATTGACTCGGGCGGATGCTGGTCCACGACCACGTGAGCTCCCGGCGGGCCTTGCACCATCAAGTACTGATCACTCGGAGTGTTATTGGAACCCTTCGCCTCAACCAGAGTTAGGGGCACATCCAGCTGCTGGTCTTGCACAACTTGCGCCTGTTGTGGCCTGCTGTTTTGGTAGCCGGGCTTGCGCACCGATATCGTGTGCGTGCCCGGCGCGAGTCCCGGCACGAGAAGGCGATGATCGCCTCCAGTGACGCCGGCCAGCGCGCCGTCCACCAGGACGTCGGCTCCCTCGACATTGGTCTGGACTGCGATCGAGCCGACCGTTGCCGTCGAAGAGGATACAGCTGTCAGCGATAGAGTGAAATCAGTTTGGCCGCTGCGGGCCACGTCAATTTTTTTGGTGAACGCGGCGTATCCCGTATGCTCGGCTTCCACGTCGTGCGAACCAACCGACAATTTCGGCGCGCACGGGGACGGACAACCTTTGCCATCGACTCTGACTGTGCTGTCGGAGGGAACGGTTTGAATGTGCACCGCGACCCCGCCACCGCTGGAGAGCGCCAAGACAATGATCACGGCCAGGACGACAACCGCCGCCGCGCCAATGCCGAACAGTTTTGCTCGGGAAATTCCGGACGCGCGGGATGCGGGCGTGGCCGTCGCGTCCACTGGGGCTGGAGCCAGGAACTGAGTCGGAGCGACTTCGCTCTCTCCGGTGCCCGGTGACCCAATCATGCGCGTGGCTCGCAAATCGGCGGCGGGCGACGGCGGCGCCGGTCCAGCGGCTGGTTTTGCAGCTAAACTCTTCTGCTGCTCATCCAAACGCTGCAACCGTTGAATCTCGCGCTCGAGATTTGGATGGCGCGGGTCCAGTTTACGCAGCAGACCCATCTGGTGCGCCGCTGCACTGTATTGCCTCGCTGTTTCCAAAGCACCGGCGCGTTCGACGATGCCGTGTACCGCTTCCTTGCGCTGGCGCGTCGCCGTAAGCCTTACTGCGATCTCTTCGTTCTCCGGATTCTTCCTGGCGGCTTCTTCCGCTACTCGGACCTGAGCCTCGATATCGCTCTGCTTGGCTAACTCGCGATCCAGATTCTCGCAGACTTCGCGCTTGCGCAGCAGTTCCGTCAAAGTCTGAAACTCGGCTGACTCCAGAAATTGCGGAGGTTGCGCCTCCAGATACTTCTGGGTTTCCTGGGCGCCATGCTCGCGCAACATGCGCTCACCTTCCTCGAAGGCGTTCTGAATCCGCTTGCGCAGGTGCTCGGAACTGCGGCGCGCGTCGGCGAGCGCGGTGCGTACCCGGTCATCGGTAACAAACTGAACTTGTTCTTCAAGATATTCGGCCGCGGCTTGTGGTCCTTTTTGCGCAAGAAGCTGTTGGGAAAACTGCAGCACTTCTCCGACCAGCTTTTCCCTCGACAGCTCTTTGCGGCTGGCTCGCAACAACTCTTCGATCTCGGTCCGGCCGGGAAATTCGCTTTGCGCCGCCTCCAGCAGGCGAATCGCTTCTCGAAATTCTTTTCTTCCCAGCGCCGCTTTGGCGCGTTCCAGCAAAGTGCGCTTGTGGACTTCCGCGTCTTCCTGCGTGAGTCGGTTCTTGATCGCCGACCGCAGCGACTCCAACTGTGATTCTCCGGGAACGTCTTGCAGCGCTCTCTCCACCACCGAGAGAGCTTCAAGCGTCTTGCCTGCCTCCAGCAGTTCATTGGCGGCGGCAAGCCGATCGTGCGCGTAGGCGATCAGCTTGAGCCGTTTCTGCTCCGCTTCGGCAAGAGCTTTCAACTTCAGCAATCCGGGCTCTTGTGGATAGCGCCGCAATCCCTCAATGGCGATGGCGGCAGCTCGCTCATAATCTTCCCGAGCCAGTACCTCCTCGATTTGCCGGCTGAGCTTTTCCAATTCCGCTTTGCGCAGTTGCTGCTCGCGGGCCGTGTTGGCAACTTTTTGCAGCGAGCGCAATTCGATCGACGCCGGATCAATGGCCTCGGCTACCTGCAAAGTTTCGAGGGCCCGGGTTAAATCGCGGGCGGCAAGCTGGTCCCGCGCATCGTCGAGCAGCTTGCGGAGCGCCTCCTTCCGATCCCGCTCTTCGACCTGCTTGAAAATGACGAAGCGCAGTGCTTTCGCAGAGGTTTCATCCGGGTCAAGTTCCAGCGCCTCACTCACCGCGCGTTTCGCTTCGTCGAGGTCTCCGGCCTGCTGCGCTCCTTCGGCGCGGCGCAGCGCCTGGTGCAGGCGAGTGGCGCGAGTCTTCGCTTCCTGAACGGACTGTCGCAAACGCAATAAATCCTGGTTAGTCCCGTCGACATCAATGGCCTGAGAAAGAATGTTGAGAGCATCGTCGTAGCGACGATCGAGAAAAGCCTCGTCGGCCTGCGTGCGCAATTGGCGAGATTGTTCCACGCGCCGCTGCTGGCGAATGCGTTCTTGTACTTCGCCCAGCATCTGGTAGGCGCGCGTGTTGTGCTCTTCGATTCGTAGAAGCTGTTTCAGGCATTCTTCAGCCTTGTTCCATTCCGCCTTTTGGATGGCGCTTTCCGCGCGCTGTAGCCACTCGCGAACATCCGTACCCTTCTGCTGCTCGCGCAAAAGCTGGAGGTCGAAAGCGAGGTCGCGGCAGCTGGCGTAGCGGTTTTCACGGTTCTTGGCTAGAGCCTTGGCCACGATTGAATCCAGCTCCGCCGGGTAGCCTTGCACATAGGAACCGATGGGCAGGGGGTTGTCATGAATAATGCGATACATGACCGCCGCTTCGCCCGCGGCCTGGAAGGGAAGAGTGCCGGTGAGAAGCCGGTAAAGAACGACTCCAGTGGAGAAAATGTCGGTCCGGATATCGAGCGGCGTGTTCTGGAACTGCTCCGGCGACATGTAGTGCAGGCTGCCGACAACTTCGGTGCGGCTGATTCCGGTGTCGCCGATTCGGGCAATTCCAAAGTCGACGATCTTCACGCTATCGTCGTTCAGCAACATCACATTCGCGGGCTTGATGTCGCGATGGATAATGCCGCGTTCGTGCGCGTAGCTCAGGCCGTTGCAAATGTTGATGCAGATGCGCAGCTTGTTGGCGAGGCTGATGGTGCGACCCGAGGAGATCGCCGACTCCAGG
>JBEKWZ010000431.1:0-4255 GCA_049512555.1 Candidatus Sulfotelmatobacter sp.
CGGTCGCTTCCGAAGCCGGTACAACTGCGCCACCGAGAGCCGCGCCAGACGTTGATACCGGGCGTCGTGAAACTCATGCAGCTCCCTCACCAGAATCTTTTGAGTCGCTGGACCACTGAGGGTTTCGTGCGCCTCGTCCACCACCGCCAGCAGTTCGATATCGGCGCCGGTGTAGCGCGGCGTGAAACGATGTCGTCGATACGCTCGCGGCTTCACTTCGTTTCCTTGTTGGTAGGACCGGATCAGTCGAGCCACCTGTGCCCGGCTCAATCCGGTCATCTTCGCCAGGTACTGCCGCACCAGGCCCTTGCCTCTTCGTGGGAGGCGCCCGTAGTCCTGCTGGCGCAGGATCTGATTGACCCAGCCGTACAACTCTCCCCGGTCCTGGGCTTGGAAGCGCACCTCTTCGCTGGCTTCCAAAAATGCCTGGATCTGCTCCAGACTTAATTTCTTTCCGTCTTGCATGCTGATGTTCAATCCCCAGCATGCGGGTTCTCCCCTCCAGGCTCATCTTGTGTGAGAAACGAGTTCCCGCTTCAGGCTCATCTTGCATGAGACAAGACTCCCCCTGTTGCGTTTTTTTGATAATGTCCCCTTAGCAGTGCATTAGAAGTGACCCCTAATCTGAAGGCCTCCGAAGGAGGTCAGATTGGGGAGAACAGCGATGAGCGATCGGGAGATCAAGCGCGCCGCAGTGCTGGCGCAAGTAGCGGCGGAAGAGTGGACCCTGGTGGAAGCGGCCGAGCGGATGGAGATGAGCTACCGGCAAGCCAAGCGGGTATGGAAACGCTACCGGAAGCAAGGTGCGGCGGGTCTGTCGCATCGGAGCGCGGGGCGGATTTCGAACCGCGCCAAGCCAGGGAAGTTGCGGACCAAAGTGCTGCGGCTGATCCGCCAGAAGTATACGGGGGACCCCGGCGAGCGATTCGGGCCGACGCTGGCGGCGGAACACCTGGCGAGCGAAGACGGGGTGGAGATCTCGGCGGGAACGTTGCGCCGCTGGATGCTGACCGCGGGGCTGTGGAGCCGGGAGAGGAAAGTACGCGCGCACCGGAGCAGACGAGCCCGCAAGGAGCACTTCGGCGAACTGGTTCAACTGGACGGCAGCTTCCACGATTGGTTGGAAGGGCGGGGACCGCGAGGCTGCCTGATGAACCTGGTGGACGACGCGACCGGGACTACGTTGTGCCGGATGGGAGAGCAGGAAACAATCTGGGCGGCGGTGGGAGTGGTGACGGCCTGGATGGAAAAGTATGGAGTGCCGCGGGCGCTGTATACGGATTGGAAAAATGTGTATGTGCGGGAACCCACGGCCCAGGAGTTGCTACACGGAAAGCCCGCCACGACGCAGTTTGGGCGCATGTGCGAGCGGTTGGGAATCAAGATCATCGCGGCCAGTTCCCCACAAGCCAAGGGCCGGGTCGAGCGCAATCACGGCACCCATCAGGACCGGCTGGTGAAAAAGCTGCGGCGCAAGAAGGTCACCACGCACGCGGAGGTGAACCGGTATCTGGAACAGGAGTATTGCGACGATCACAACCGGCGCTTCGCCCAGGATGCGTGCTCGGCCGTGGATTATCATTTACCCGCGCCGGGAGCCAAGCAGCGGCGAGAGATTTTTCGGTTGGAGACCGAGCGGGTGCTGGGCAACGACTGGGTGGTGCGGCACGACAACCGGTTCTATCAAGTAGAGCGGGAGAACCGGCGGCATGCTCCGGCGAAGAGCAAGGTGGTGGTGTGCGAATGGGAAGACGGGATCGTGGAACTCCACTATCGCGGCCAGAAGCTGCGCGGGCATGAGATTCAGGAGCGACCCGTGAAGCCCGCCGTGGTGGAGCTGAAACCGCGGAGGCCGTTCACGCCGCCGGCCGCGAAGATGCCAGACCACCCTTGGCGCCGAAGCTACCAGGACATGCACCCGCGGGCCATGGACCGGTACGATGCTGCGGAGCGCGATCCGGGCGACGGGGACGATTTCAAAGAAACGCGGGCTTAGAATGAGGGGGCGTTTGGATTCCTGGATACCGCGCGCCCACCACGCGCGCGGTAAGGTGCTCGGGGCGCTGCCCCGGATCCCCGCCCGGGGGACACCCCCTGAAACCCCCGCCCCCTTTCCCTTCACACCCATCTTCCAGAACGGTCCGGAACCGTCCAGGGTACGCGGAGGAAAATCCTTTCAAAACCGGAAAAGATTTTCCTCCGCCGCGCCCACACCGCGCGCCCTGGACCGCTCCGGATCCGTTCCGAAAAACCTCCTTAGAGAAGGGAAAGGGGGCAACTGCAAAGGCCGCCACCTTTGGGGGGACGCCTCGGTCCCGGCCTCCCGTTGGCCGGCACCGAACCGTTGAACCAATTTGCGTACAACACTAAGGGGACATTTCTAATGCACGCAACATGGGGACATTTCTAAAAGCGCTTGACACTGGCCTGGCAAGGCCTGTCAAGGCCAAATAGAAATGTCCTAATCTGTGCCAAGTAGAAATGTCCGGTTTTGAGGGGCAGATCTGGGAGGGCATGTTAGGGTGAACGTGGCCGGAGGGGGTCGCGCCCTTCCGGCTGATGCAAAGCCGAGGCGACGGAGTTGGCTCCGGAAGCAGTCGGCGCAAGCCCTCCAGAGCGACTAGATATGTCGGGTCAACCGGCCCGCTCGCGCGGAGGGCTTTCCTGTTAGGGACGCGTTCTGCTGCTGGTGAAACTCTGGAGCGGAGGCTTTGCATCCTAAAACGCGAAGACCGCCGGGCGGGTTTTGCCCGGCGTTCCGCATTCATTCTTCCAGCGAGTCGGAAGTCCGGGTGCGATCGATCTGAGCGGCTTTCCACAGCGGCATTCCCGAGGAGGAGAAGAGCTTCTCTTGTCCCTGCCGCCAAGCCTGGGAAGGACGCGGCGGCGAGGTTGATTTGCGGTGGGAGGGAGCAGGAGCGATGGCTTTGGGCGGGGGACAGCATGGGCTCACCGCCAGGTAACGCTCTTGAAAGCGCACCTTCAGCGTGCCGTCCAGATGAACTTCCACACGCACGTTGGCCCCGCGCAATCCGGCGCGAATGTCTGCTCGCGCAATCTGATAGATCGCGGCCTCGAAGCGGATGGTGTAGTCCTGGGTGACTTGGCGGGTTTCCACCAGGCTCAGCGCGGCGGCCAAGTCGTGCTCGGGTCCCAAGGGCCGATGGGCATCGGTGGGATTCTTGGGGAGCCGTTTGAGATGCTGATTCCACCACGGCACAAACTCTTGTTCCAGATATCGATTGGCTTGTTCCAGGGTCTTGACGCCGGCCACACGCAGCCCTTTGACCAGCCGGTCTTGCGCCGTCTGGAAACTGCGTTCCACGCGGCCCTTGGCTTGAGGGGAATGCGCCGCGATCCAGACGATGCCCAGCTCGCGTAAGGCGCGGCCGATCTGCGTCGGCGGCAAGGGCGCGCACTCCTCGCGCGGCCGTTGCTTCTGATCCCGCGCGATTTTGGGCGCCGTCTGAAACAGGCTCGCCTTGTCGGTGTAGAATGCCAGGGGCCGGCCGTGGCGCTCCAAGTACGTCTTCAACAACCGCAGGTTCTCTTCGGTGGAATCGTGCGGAACGAAGCGCGCCGTCAGCTCGCTGGTGGCATCGTCGATCATGTGGATCAAATAAAACTTCGGCCCGCGCCCCTCCAGCCAGTCGTGCTCGGAGGTATCCCACTGCACCATTTCCCCGCGCGAAGGTTTTCGGTCCCGCCACACATGCACGGCCTCCACCCTCCGCCGTCGCCCCTGCCATAGCTGTGCCGCCATCATCAGCTTCCGAAGAGCTTCCCGGCCCATCTTCAACCCGTGCTTCTTGGCCAGGTACTCCGCGGCCAGCGTGGGGCCGAACCCCCGGTAGACTTCCTGCGAGAGAATCCGCACGGCCTTCTCCCGTTTCTTTTCGCTGAGTCGCCGATTGGAGGTTCGTCCCCGTAGCCCGTGCAGCACGGCCCGATCTCCCTCCTCCTTCAGCTTCTTCAACAGCCGCCGCGTATGCCGCTCGGTTTGCTGCAACTCCTCGGCTGCTTGCCGCTGCGTGATCAAACGCTTTTGTGCCTTCTTCAACACGACCAATCGGTCGCGGTCCTTCTGGGTCATCACTAGGGCTCCGTTTTCCACCCCCCCAGCCTGATCCCGTCAATAGGACATTTCTATTTGGCACTATTAGGACTTTCTCACGTGGCAGCGACAGGCTAGAAGAAGGCCTTGACTCTCTGGGCGGGAGTTGGTAGAGTATATCCGAAAATTGAGAAGTCGCAA
>JBEKWZ010000432.1:0-4251 GCA_049512555.1 Candidatus Sulfotelmatobacter sp.
GGCGAATCGCGCGAGGGAAGTCCTCAAACTGGCGCGCACTCGCCCTTCGAAGAGGCTCTCTGCAAGGTCTGGGGAGTGACATCGCTGGTCGACCTTGCCCGCGCTGCGAATTCGATTCCTCCTCCGGACTTTGCCGCGCTCTTTCCTGCGGTTGCCGCCAGTGAGGATGAGCTCGCCAGGCAAGTCCTCACTAATGCGGGCAACGAACTTGCGCAGGTGGCCGTGGTCGTGCTGAATCGCCTGTTTCCGAAAGACGAGAGCAGCTCAGTCCGAGTGGCCATGATCGGAGGGGTCTTTCGTCACGCGCCTCTGGTACGGCGGGTTTTTTACAATCAGCTTGGCAGGTTGGAGCCGCGTGCAGAGGTGAATCCGCAGGTGGTGGAACCCGTCGAGGGAGCGCTGCGCATTGCACGACGAGCCGCCGCACAAGAAATTGCGACTCGATAACGCCGGCTTGCGCTCGAAGAGCGGCGTCCTGCAGTTGCTTTGTCAGCAGGCGACATGATTCCGGCAGAACCCCAATCCGACACTGAGGCTGACGTCGAATCTGGCCCCGTATCCGGCTCGGCGACGACATCCCTTGATCACTCGAGCGCCGCAGATTCGGCGCTGACTGCCGACCTCGCGCTGGCGATGATAAAGGATCGCCAGCTGGCTTCGGAAGTCCTCGAACAGATCAGCCGAAATACTGCGGTGATGAAGTCGCGCAAGGTGCGGGTTGCGCTGGCCGCTCATCCTCGTACTCCTCGCCGCATCGCGCTTCGGCTGATCCGCGAGCTTTACACGTTCGATCTGATGCTGTTCGCGCTGTTGCCGGCTGTGGCGGCCGATTTGAAGCGAGTTGCTGATGAGTTGCTGGTTGCCCGCCTCGCATCCATTACGCTCGGTGAGCGCATTTCGCTCGCTCGCCGATCTTCCGCCATGGTGGCGGGAGCGTTGTTACTCGATAAGGAGGCGCGCGTCTGGCAGACTGCGCTGGAGAATCCCCGCCTCTCGGAATCTGCCCTGGTGAAGGCGTTGCTGCGTCCGGGCGCGAAGCCGGCTTTCGTGACGGCGGTGTGCCATCACGCGAAATGGTCGGTGCGCCCGGAGATTCGGTGCGCGCTATTGCGCAACGAGTCCGTTCCGCTGGCGCGAGCTCTCGAATTTGCCCGCCGCATTCCGCCGGGGCAGCTGCGCGACATTCTGCATGCTTCCCGCCTGCCGGAGAAGGTGAAAAGTTATCTGAGAGAACAACTAGAGGCTAAGAAGTAGACGCAACTACCGCCCGCCCCCAATTTCCAGAATCGCCCCCGTCGTGAACGACGCAGCGGGCGAGAGCAGCCATATGACGCCTTCTGCGACTTCGGCCGGCGTGCCTGGCCTTCCCATCGGGATCGTTCCCATAAGCCTCTGCAATCTGCCGGGTTCGCCATTCGCCGCGTGCAGTCCAGTATCGACCAATCCGGGAGCAACCGCGTTCACCCGAATGCCTTCGGTCGCCACTTCGCGCGCCAGCCCTATCGTGAAACTGTCGATCGCGCCTTTCGACGCCGCGTAGTGTACCCATTCGCCCGCTGCTCCGGTGTGTGCCGCACGCGAAGAAATGTTCACGATGGCGCCGCCGCTTCCGCCGCGTCGCGTCGACATACGCCGCACCGCTTCCCGCGAACACAACATCGTGCCGCGAACGTTGACCGCGAAAACATTGTCAATGGCTTTCGCCGATACCTCTTCGACTCGCGCGAATCCACCAGTGATCCCCGCATTGTTGACGAGCGCTTTGATGGGACCCAGTTCGCGCTCGGAAATTTCGAACAGGCGCATAATATCTTGTTCCTGCGAGACATCGGCTTGAATGGCGATGGCGCGTCCCCGGGCGGCGAGAATTTCTTCTGCCACCTTCTTTGCTTCAGCCGGGCCGGTGGAGAAGTTGACGGCAACCGCGTATCCGCGTTTGGCTGCGAGTGTGGCGATCGCCGCGCCGATTCCGCGACTGGCTCCAGTCACGATGAGTGTGCCGTGATCTTGTTTGTTGTTCATTGATTCCGCACGGGCTAAAGCCCCGAGTGATGTTAGAACTTCGCGGCCCTGAAGGGCCGCTCTTCCACGGTGGTGCGAACAGTTGGTTAAGGTCGCCAGGTAGCAGCCAAGAGCTAGAGCTATGAGCCAGAAACTCAAAGCTCAGAGCTCAATGCTCAAAGCTAAGCGCTAAGCGCCATCCTTCACCGCGCCCCACTTACCGTGCATCATTTCCACGACCGCGGTGTACAGCCGTTTGCGCGACTCGTGGCGTTCGTAGGCACGGGTGATGTAACGGACGTGCACTTCAATACCTGCTGCCGTGGGACGCACGCTGATGCCCGGCACTGCAGAAATAGTCTTTACCCGGTAGCGAGCTGAGGCCTGTTGCCACTCCGCTTCCGCGCTGGCGGCGTTGGCCTCGGTCTCTTTCTCCACAAGTTTCTGGATGCCGTCGATGATGGGATACGGATCCTGCGTTGGCGGAATCAGCACCTGCAACTCGTCCCACATCCATTGGCCGGAAGTTGTGAAGTTGAAGAAATGGCCTTCAATGGCAAAGCTGTTGACAAACGAAACGCGACGGCCGGTGGGATGACCGGCGTCGGCCCAACTGCCGGTCTCGAGAAGCACGGTTTTCAGCAAGCCGACTTCGACGACTTCTCCGCCGACGCCGTTGATTTCTACCCAGTCGCCGACGCGGATTCCGTTGCGCCCCATCAGGATGAACCAGCCAAAGAAGGCAACGATGAAATCTTTCATCGCCACGGTCAGGCCTGCTCCGGCCAAGCCTAGAACTGTGGTCGTCTGCGTTGGCATGCCGAAAATGATGAAGAGAATGCCGACCGCGCCCACTGCTTGTGCGGCGAATTTCACCACGGCCCGCAGTGTATCGATGCGCTTGTTCTCGGCGGTCATGCCAGTGAACAGGTGTTCAATGAGCCGGTCCGCCAGGTACACGGCCAGTATCACAAGCAGGATCCAGAGTAGGCATTCGATCAGATTGTGCAGCGCGGCGCGCTCGCGAGTCTCGATCAGATCGATCCAACTGTTGTAAGTGTCGGTTAGTTCTTGTTCATCCTGGAGGCGCTTGCCGAGGTCGGCCAGATTTTTCTGATCGCGAGTGTATTGCTTGAGAGAATCGAGCGCGGACTTCGCGGCCGCCTTCGATTCTTCGCGGCTGGCCGGGGTGTTGCTCTTGGCAAATCCCTTGGCTTGCTGCCTGGCAGACTCACGGTTCTCTTTGTCTTTTTCGACCTGTGCGGTCAGCGTCTCGTGCCGTTGGTTCAGGCGAAGTTGCTTGGCCTTGCTCTCTTCTTGCGCCGCTTGCAGCTGGTCTTTCTTTTCGCGCAGAGCCCGCCATGCCCGGTACACGCTCAGGAGGGTGTGCGTCTGGTAGTCCTGTTCATGGGGATTGACCGCCGAACCGAGTGCTCCCTCCGCGCTGTGCTCACCAGATTCATGCTCTGCCTGCAAGCGCTTGATTTTCGATTGCGGATCGCCGCCCGCCTGCTCGAGGTCTTCGGAGGCGTCGTCCAATTCGTTCTGATCCAGATCCATCTGCGCTTTGGCGACATCGATCTGGTCCTGCAGGTTGTCTTTCTGAGAGTCGCGGGCTGCCGCCAGTTTTCGTGTCAGCAGGGTAATGCTTTCCTGGTCTTCCTTGAGAGCTCCTTCCGCTTTGTTCTTGCGGTCAGCGAGTTGCCGGGCTTCTGGCGACAGCGGTGGAGGATTTTCTTCGGCGGTGCGCAACGCGTCCAGAAAAGAGAGATCGACCTCGTGGTCTCCAACCTTTTCCGCCTGGTGCGCCAGCACCTGCTCTTCTGGCGTACCCGCGATTGCTGCCATGCGTTTGGCAGTTTGCAACGGGCGCTGGTCGACCAGCGGATGCTGCATCACCCGGGGCGTGCGTCCAAGTAATTCCTTCCCCGGCGTCGCGGCGGTTTCCTCGCTGACGGTCGGCAACGCCCGCGTCCACACCACACCGGCGATGGCAGCCGCCACCAGCAGAAGGAGGACGATCGCGACGATCCAATGCCGAAGCTTCATAACGATTCGTAAGTCCGCGTCAGATCACTTTAGCAAGAAATGTCTGTTTGACGCGACGGACCCGGTCCTGGAGGTTTTTTCGTGCCCGACGGAGATGCCGTTCACTCTGGCGCACGTTCGTAACCTGCTGCGAGGAAATGAGAGCTCGTAGAATTATCGGATCGCGCATGATTGAATCGCTCCAATCGATTCTTGACACAG
>JBEKWZ010000433.1:0-4251 GCA_049512555.1 Candidatus Sulfotelmatobacter sp.
CGAAACCGCCTGGCCGACGCTGATGCAATACCTGATTCCGGCGCTGCTGGGGAAGCGCATCGAATCTGCCCGTGATTGCGCGGCGCTGTTCGCCAAAGTGCGCGCTCACCGGATGGCCAAGGCCGGACTGGAAAACGCTCTCTGGGATGCGGAAGCCCGGCAGAAACAGTTGCCTCTTTGGAGGTTGCTGGGCGGCACGCGCCGCGAGATTCCGTGCGGCGTTTCCATCGGCATTCAGGATTCCATTGAGCAGTTGCTGGACAAAATCCAGATTGAACTCGCCGCCGGTTACCGGCGGATCAAGATTAAAGTCAAGCCGGGCTGGGACGTCAACGTGCTCGAAAAGATCCGCTCGCGCTGGGCCGATATCACGCTAAGCTGCGACGCCAATTCTGCGTACACGCTCGATCAGGTCGAGCACTTGCGCGAGTTCGACCAGTTCAATCTGCTGATGATCGAGCAGCCGCTGTGGAATGACGACATTTATTATCACGCGCGCCTGCAGAAAGAATTGCGCACCTCGATTTGCCTGGACGAATCGATTGTCAACGTGCGGAGCGCCGCGTTTGCCGTTGACACCGGCGCCTGCCGCATCATCAACATTAAGGTGGGCCGCGTCGGCGGATTCGCCGAGGCCCTGAAGATTCACGACCTTTGCCACGCCAACAAGATTCCCGTCTGGTGCGGCGGGATGCTTGAAACCGGCATTGGTCGCGCTCACAACATCGCGCTCTCGACACTGCAGAATTTCAGCCTGCCCGGCGACGTTTCCGCCTCGAAGCGGTACTGGAAAGAGGACATCATCGATCCGGAAGTGGAAGTGTCGTCGAATGGGATGATTGCGATCAGCGATCAGCCGGGGACGGGGTATCGGGTTAAGGAAGATTTGATTGAGAAGCTGACGGTGAGGAAAGAGACGCTGCGGGCATGATCTGAACGTTCGGCAGCTTCTGTTCGCTATCGGATTCGAGTTACTGAGTTCGTGTTGTCGCAAGAGGATACGTAAGCCGCGGTGACCACCCAAGCCACGCGCTTTGAGTCGCGGGAATAGAGTGAAAGCCAGAACGGACGACTCACTACCACCGTGTAGGCCGCAACTTTTCCGGGCGGATTCCATTTATAGACGATTCGTCCTTGTGCTTTCCGTACTTCTTTGATTCCGGTAATCGAAGGTTCCTCAATCTGTGAAAACCGGGCTAGAGCCTTAGAAGCAACGCGCTGAGGATCATCGAACGCCCAGTCGGTCTGACCCAGATCGGCCTGCTGCTGAGCGTGAATAAGATCGTTGGCTGGCTGGATGGGAGTGAGGAAGGAGTATCCGCAGCCAGTTTTCCCGATTTCCGGCTGGTCGGCGGAGGCTCCGTAATCCAAATCATCGCGATCCTGAGGGCTCGCCGACACGATCTCCTGAATTGCCAGCAGGCTACAGCAACCCATGTGCCCATAGCCTCCCCACGAGGTACCTTTCCGATAATGGATTTCTCGCCCAGAGAAAAACCGCCCGATCAAAGTTGCCTGCACCATCGCTCCTTGTCGCCCCGAACGAAACGGCGGTTGAATCATTTTGTCGAATTCGTGAAAATGGTCGTTCTCAGTTAGTGGTATTGGAATTTTTTCCACGACAAGGACTTCGGGACGCTGCCTGTCGGCAGTGACCCCGCAACAGTACATGGTGCCGGACTTCGCTTTGCCGCCATACTCTAGCCAAACCGCAGGCCAAGAGGAGCACGTCGGGTCGAAGAGCGTGAAATCTTCGAACGCGTGCGATACGAAAGCGGTGACTTCAACCAGTTTGTGATTGTAAGCGGGGGGATCGTTCTTAAGCTGGCAAACGGTTACGATCTCGGGGGTGTCTTGGCACAAAGTAACCGCAACCGCGGAGAAGACGACTACCAGTACGCCAACTGCAAAACCAGTCCATTTCATGCAACCTCCTGCTCGAATAGACACCGGCCAGAGTCGATGGGTTGCTCCCACATTCTAAATTCATCGGAATTTCGTCAGAGATATTCCCAGGCTGTTATTCGAAGGTCTTCGGCAGGGTTCACTTGGGACTACCGCGGAGTTTTTTGCGCTTCGGTTGGTGGGTCGGCGTGAGGCTGATCGGGATGGGTGTTGTGGGCCAGCTTTTCCTGTTCGGTCTTTAACATTTCCACGCCGCGCGCGAAGGTGAGATCTGCGGGCATTTTTCGGAAGTCACTCAGGACTTCGTCTGATGCCATGTTCAGGCCCTTGAAGAGCAGGAGTTTGCCGGTCACGTTCAGGCTGACTTCGGTGATGCCCCAGGAGCCGTCGCCCAGGCCGAGGTCGGCTTGCTGCACCAGGAAGTGTCCACCCTTGTCGAGATGGCCGATGATGCCCCATCCGAAAGAGACTTCGCGAAAGAGCGTGCCATCGATGCGGGCGAGGCGGCGGGCTTTGGCGTCGATCAGCAGATAGCCTTTCATGCCTTCCAGAACCTGCTCCACACGCGATGGTGCTGAGTAGGCGGGGTTGGGGGTGAAGGCCAGCTTCACCAGCGGCGAAGCCTCGTCCGAGCCTTCAGCTTTTTCGGTGCCGGCATACTGGTAGAGGAAAGCGTTGGGCAGCGCTTTCACGATTTGCATGGTTCGCTGCTCGTCTTCTTTTTCGCGCTTACGCTTGTTGCGAAGCTGGTCGGGATTGTTCATCAGCCCGGCCAGATGGTTGGTTTCGCCTTGCTGTTGCTCCGGGTTCAGCGGTTGGTCGTTGACGGCGACGAGCATGGCGGCCAGGGCGTCAATGGTTTCCACGTAGAGCCGGGTTTGCGACAGTCTTGGAGTTTGCTTGTGCGAGCGGAACATGTGGAGGGCGCCGGGGTGGTTCGAGGCGGCTACTTCATTTTCTACCGCAACCCGCACCAGTTCGGCTGGCTGCATTTCGGGAGCCTTAGCGTCTGGCGGCTTAGCGTCGGAGGCTTTGGCATCCGCAGCCTTGGCGTCTGGAGCTTTCGCGTCCTGGGCGGCGAGCGTCGCCGCAGCCAGCAGCGCAACGACCACGCTGGTTCTCAGCAGGCCGCCGGCGAACCGAGTTCTCTTCACGCCATCCATCTTCAATTAGAATCCGTCTTCGACGACTTCGCTTCTATTAGTTAGTGTAGCAATCAGCCTTCAGGGTTGCAGATGTACTTCCGAATGCGGAATGGAGGCTGTGTTTTCAGGGTTCCCGGTGTGTGCGCTTGCCGCTTACTCTGGTGTTGGGTATAGTCGATGCAAGCGACGCGGCCGTTTCGGTACCTGCCTTCCCAGTTGTCTCGGTACTGCAGTATTCCGCTTCCTTAAGGAGAACATTCATGAGTGCTCCGTTGTCGGCAGATTTGGCGCAGATTGGCAAGTCGGTGGTGATCAAAGGCGAATTGTCGGGCAGCGAAGACCTCTACGTCGATGGACAGGTGGAGGGCAGCATCGCGCTGAAGAATCACAGTTTGACCGTCGGGCCTAACGGTTCAGTGAAGGCCACGGTGGATGCCAAGGCGATTGTGGTGCAGGGCAAACTCGAGGGCAACGTGCAGGCCAGCGACCGCGTCGAATTACGCAAGTCGGCTGTGGTGACGGGTGACATTGCCACGCAGCGGATTTCGATTGAGGAAGGGGCTTACCTGAAAGGGAAGGTTGACATTCAGGGCAAGTCGGACAAGGCGGCTGGAAAGTAACTCCCCGCGGCCCGGCGCGTGGGTTAAAGTATTGCTTTAGGGATATGCTCAACGTTTTATAGATGGGCTCACGGGGAAGGTCGCCTGAGGCAGGGCGGCGCGATAGTCTGATGGCATCAGTCACGCAGAATTTCATGAAGCTTTTTCGCGGCTCATCGGGCGGGACGGAGGCGGCAACTCCGCAGGCCGCCCAAAAACTGACTCGCCGATCGAGCGGGCTGGGAGAACTCTCGCGGGTTTGGGAGTCGGAGACGCCGCTGTGCGTGCTTGATCTGGGTTCGACTTCTCCCGCGAACATCCGATTCTTTACCGAGGGCAGCCATAAGATTTACAGCGAGGATCTTCTGGTGGCTTCAACCGAGCCGCATCTGGTGACGAAAGACGAGCAGGGGGCTGTCGTGCTCGATAGCCGGCGGTTCCTGGCTGACAACCTGGTGTATCCTGCGGCGCATTTCGATGTGGTGCTGTGCTGGAATCTTCCGGACTATTTGGATGAGAGCCTGGTGCGTCCAGTGATGGGAAGGCTGTGGTCGGTGCTGAAGCCAGGAGGGGTGCTGCTGGCGTTTTTCCATACAAAAGAT
>JBEKWZ010000434.1:0-4249 GCA_049512555.1 Candidatus Sulfotelmatobacter sp.
AGCTGGCGCTAAGGCTGGCATTGCCCAATGATTGTTCAATGATCTGCTGCATGGTGAGCACATGGGAGACGGGAAGCTGCGGATCGAGTTCCGCGACCAGCTTTTGGATTGGAATTGAAATACTCAGCGCGTCGGCAGCGGTCCGCACCGCCAAGGCCATACCCGCGGTGTTCTCGCCGCCCAGAACTGGGAAGTACAGAGTAACCTTATCCGGCTGACCCACCAGATACCGCGTGTCGGCCACGACTCCGACGATTTCGTAATCGGCACTGCCGCGCATCGAGTGAATGTGCTCACCCAGCGGATTTTCCCCGGGGAAGTATTGCCGCATCAGCTGGTCGCTGATGATCACGGTCTTCGGCCGGCCGTTGCGATCCGCGCTGGTAAAAAAGCGTCCGCTCAAGAGTGGAATCTGCAGCGCACTGAAATATTCGGGGTCGGCGGTGCGAAACAACGCTTCGGGCTGCGGTGTGCCCGGCGCGAGCCGAGGATGCTCGGGAATGGTGAAGAGGTCATCGCCCCCGTATCCCGCTCCAGGCACGGTCGACCCGAGGGCCGCGGCTCGCACGCCCGGCATGGCGCGGACGCGCTCCAGCAGGGTTTCGTTGAATGCGTTCACTTTCGCGGGACTATCGTATTTCTTCCCGGGCAGACTGTAGTGCATGGTGAGCACGTTGTCCGTCACACAGCCCACATCGGTGGTGCGCAGCCGCCAAAAGCTCTTGAGCAAAAGGCCAGCAGCGATTAACAGGACCACAGTCGTCGCAATCTCTACCGTAAGCAGCGTCTTGCGCAACGCCGTGCGCGCCTGGCTTCCCGCTGCAGTGAGGCAGGGAGCGCGCGAGGAAGCGCGCGAGGAAGTCTCTGCGATCGCCCGCTTGCTGGTCGATGAGATTGCGGGCAGAAGACCGGCCAGCAGCGCCGCTCCAAAGATGAGCGCACACGCAACCACCAGTACCACACCGTCAGGGTGGACGTTCTGCACGGGTGGGAGATCCTTCCATCTGCCGACCAACCATTTCGTGGCCGCGAGCGACAACACCACTCCCGTGATGCCACCTGCCATCGAGATCAGCAGGCTCTCGATGAGCTGGATGCGAATCAGTGTGATCCGCTTCGCTCCCAGGGCACTGCAGATCGCAATCTCCTTCTGTCTGGCAGCAGACCGTGCCACCATTAAGTTCGCTACGTTGAGACATCCAATCAGCAGCATGCAGCCGACAGCGCACAGCAGGATGATTAACGGCTTTTTCACGTCCTGTGCGAGATCGTCAATCAGGGTTCTTGAAGCCACGTCTTCGGCGACCGGCGCATGCAGATTCTGCATATGCAGTTGGTACTGCAACGCCTCGACTTGGCTCAGGGCGCTGGCCAGATTGACATCCGGCCTCAACCGAGCCACGACGCGGCTGAAGTGATACTCATGGTGCGTGAGGACCTCCGAGCCGATCCGCGCATAGGGAACCCATAGCTGAACCTCGGCATCCGGATAGGTGAACCACCTGGGAAGCACGCCGACCACAGCGTAGGGCTTGCCGTTGAGGTGGATTGGCCTGCCGACAATCGACGAATCGCCGCCGAACCGCCGCTGGAAGAGACTCCATGTAAGCAGCACGACGTCCCCGTCCGGATGATCTTCGATCTCGGTAAATGTGCGCCCGATGGCCGCGTTCACTCCTAGGAGAGGAAATAAGTTCCAGCTCCCGCCGCCCGCCTGCACCATTTCCGGCAATTCCCCGTGCTCTCCGGTCAGGTTGGGTGGGAAGTAGTACCATGCCGCCATGTCCTCAAAACCGTGGGTCTGCGCCCGCCAGTCGAGATAGTCGGCGGGAGCAACCGGGGTGTAGTTGAACCCCTGAGCATTGTTCTCGGGGCCGCGGAAATGCTCATAGATCATCACCAGCCGATCCGGATCGCGGAACGGAAGAGGCCTGAGCAAAACTGAACGCATCACCGTGAACAGCGACGTTGCCGCGCCGATGCACAACGCCATTACCAGGACGGCAAGAACTGAAAACCCAGGCGAGCGGAACAGAGTGCGGATGCCGATCCTCAGGTCGCGAAGAAAATTCTCCAATGCGTTCCAGGTCCAGACCGCGCGAGTTTGCTCGCTGATGAGAGTGGGATTGCCGAAAGCACGGAGCGCGGCATGGCGGGCCTCTTGCGGTGGCACGCCGCGTTCCCGCTGCTCTTCTTCTTCCAGGTCAAGGTCGGACTGGAGCTCTCGCTCTACGTCTGCATCTCGCTTCCTGAGCTGCCGCCACGGCTTCATTTCAACTCTCCTATTAGCTCGCCCCTTAACTCTCCTCTGCGGCAGTCGACAGCACTCGTGCCACGGCCTCGACCATCTGTTTCCACTTTGATTGTTCGAGCACGAGCTGCTTCTTGCCTCGTGCGGTCAGCCGATAATATTTGAATTCGCGATTGCGATCGGGAGCGACTTCCCATTTGGATACAATCCAGCCCTTTTGTTCCAGCCGGTGCAGAGCGGGGTATAACGAGCCGTGCTGCATTTGCAGGAAATCGTTCGTAGTCCTCTGAATGTGCTTCCCGATTTGATGGCCGTGGGCAGGTCCATAAAGAAGGGTTCGCAAAACGAGCATGTCTAGAGTGCCCTGAAGAAGAGCCGCGCGCTCTTGTGTCTTACTCATGGAAGACATTCTACCCTGACTCGCTATTCGATGGTAGACACCCGACCATTGAATGTCAATCTTGGTTTCACAAGTTCGACGGGACTCGGTTCTCGGCAGCCTCGATCGTGGTAGTGCCAGGAGTTAAGAATTAAAATGTGTGGGCCAGCCCCCAGGAAGTCGAATCGGACACGTCAGCTTAAAGGAGAAAGTATGCAGAAGGACGTTCTCTTAGAAATTGTGAAGCAAAACCAGTTCACCAGCCATTTTTCTTTCGACAGAATCACCGAAGGAAATGCGAGTCTGAGGTTGAACGACAAAACAGCATCCATCGGCTTCATTTATCGTCATATTGGTGAAACGATCAATCTATTCGGTCAGTTTTTTGGCATACCAACTGATGTTAAGAACACGACGATGGGCCAAATCGATAAGGGCGAGCATTATGACGTCGGTCACAGCAGAGAGTTAATTGAGCGAGGATACCAAATGCTTCAGGACCTCGTAGAAAACAGCACTGACGAAGATTGGCTCAAACCAGTGGATACTCCGTTCTTCGGTACTGTTTCCAGAGCAAGGTTATTTGCCCATGTGCTTTATCACAACTCACATCATGCCGGCCAAATTTCGATGACGTTAGCGAACGGAAGTCGATGAGTGACTTTGTTTTCGCACGCTCGCGAGCGTGAGCAATGCAAACGCGCTCTCGGAAATTGTCAGCGGGTGGCTCGGGGGGAGTTGCAGATGTCTTTGTCACTGTTTTAAATAACGAAGCGCAACACACCCTGATTTAAAAGTCTTTGACTCAACAAGTTTTAATTTGCATTTCTCCGGCAGGTTGACACCCTCTAACAACCGTCTCCCTTCTCCGGCAATGATTGGCTGAACGATGAAACGAAATTCGTCAATCAGGCCAAGCTCTATAAGCTGGGAAGGAATATCAACACCGCCGACCAAAATATTCTTGCCTGGTTCTTGTTTCAATTTAAGGATTTCGTCGCGAAGGTCGGTACGAACAATTCTCGTATTTTTATCTGCAGCGCTGTCTAACGATCGTGAAAAAACAACTTTTTTACTGGAGACAAAGGCTCGGGCAAATTCGACGTCCGCTTTTGTCGAAGAAGGGTCTTTTGCGACATCAGGCCAATAAGGAACCATCAATTGATAGGTTTTACGCCCAAAGACGAGTAGGTCGACATCTCGCATGAGGTGCGTAAAATATTCATGTGTTTCTTCGTCGGCAATTTGTTTGGTGTGGTCGCAGCAGCCATCCAGGGTAATGTTGATTGCGAAGATTACATTTCTCATTTGATTGTCCTGATCCGCTTTTATTTGTAGCAGCGCTTGTGCGCCCTTTGCACAGTCCGGCTTAGCGACCTTCCGTTCCGTCCGACCACCGTTGCACCGGAACCACGAACTCAGTCAACTGCTCCGAGGTGTCGTTCATAGCAAGGATGGGAGAGCCCGGCAGGTTCGCTCCCCAAGTTGCAGGGTCGGTCTGCGAAAAGTAAAACATGAGGTGGGGAGGCCAGTGTTTGATGCTGTCGCCGCCGTATCCTTGCTTCGACATCATGTAGCACATCGCCCCGGGTTCCATTGCCGGTAGTTCTTTTTTGTCG
>JBEKWZ010000435.1:0-4249 GCA_049512555.1 Candidatus Sulfotelmatobacter sp.
CCTTTCTTCACGAAGTGGTCTCGTGTAACCTTCACCAGTTCGGTGGCGACGATTTTTCCCGAGAGATCCTCCGCCCTTTGAACCGCGGAGTCTTCCGGCACCGCCAGCACCCAACGTACTTTGCCGCGGCTGCGCTTGGCGTAAATCAGGTCACTCACGGTGACGACGCCCAGTCCACTTTCGATCACCCAGTCAAGCCCGGTCAGACCCGCATCGATGGCTCCATGCTCCACGTAGCGCGCCATCTCCTGCGCCCGGATCAGCATGCAATCGATTTCCGGGTCCGCGGTGCTGGCAAAATACGACCGCCCAGTCGTGCGTGCAGGCAAGCCAGCGCGCGCGAATAGCTGCAAGGTCGCCTCTTCAAGGCTGCCCTTCGGAATGCCGATGCGTAGCTTCATCGCGCCTCCTTCGGCAAAGCCGCTGCGGATTCGAACGTTCTGACTTGAACCGGCTCGGTGAAGCACGAACGCGTGCCGCGGTGGCAGACCAGTCCCGCTCCCTCGACCTCAACGCGCAATAGCAGCGTATCGCGGTCACAGTCGGTAGTCGCCGCGACCACTTTCAGCCGGTTTCCCGAGCTCTCGCCCTTCATCCAAAGTTGCTGGCGCGTGCGGCTGAAAAACGTTACATATCCTTCCTGCAGCGTGCGCTCAAGGGCCTGACGGTTCATAAAGCCCACCATCAGGACTTCGCCATTAGCGGAGTCTTGCACCACGGCGGGAAGCAGACCGTTCAGTTTGTCGAAGTCAAGTTCCGCATTCATACCGTTACTTCCTTTCTCGGAGAAACAAAAAGCCCGCTGAGCGTATTCGCGTCAGCGGGCTGAATTCCTGAAAAGTGCTGGTTAGATCAAATCTGCAATCTCAGGTGCACATCGCCGCCGTCGCGCTATGCGCGTGATGATGATGGCGGTAATGGTAGTGAGACAACATATCGCAAAGTAAGAGTACGTCAGGCGATCCGACCGGTCAATAATTTTTAAACAGCCGAACTAGCGATTTTTTGCATGCAATACATTCGACTTTTGCATTCCTGTCTAGAATGCCTTATCAAGTCCTGCTACGATTCACCTTCACAATCAGCAATCTGTCCGGCGTATCCACGGAGCGTTCATGAGGACTTCGTTTTCTGCAGTTCGATTCCTGATTTCGGTTGGCATGATCTCGCTTCTTCTGATGGCAATTTCCGTTGGCGCCCAATCGCAGGTGCAGGTCACGAACGATCCTCCTTCCTATGGTCCGTTCAATGCGACGTTCTTGCCTGACGGCGACGGCCTGAAGAAGCCTCTCCTGAAAAGCGACTCGGTTCTGCGCGCGGATTCGCCATGGTCTCTCTACGGCTGGGTGAAACCTGCGGAAGTAGTGAAATCGCTTAGTCTGATCGCCGGTCTCGGCGATCCCGCGGAAGAATTCTCGAGATATCTCGCCCTCGATGGAGAACACCTGATTTTGTGGATGGGCAAAGACAACAGCCTCTCCGGCGCCGCTGTGCTCACCCCCGGGAAGTGGCATTTTGTCGCGGCGAGTTTTGACGGCGAAGAGTTCCGACTCTACGGCGACGGTGCTCAACTCGCCATGGGAAAATTGGATTTGGGAAGCGTCAGCCCCGTCCTTGCAATGGCCCCACCCGCGCCGTCCCAGGACTTCCAGCACTTCGGGGGAGTGATCGCATCTCTCACTCTGGTGCGAGCCGCGTTAAGCAGCGACGACATCAAGCGTCTCTCTCAAAGACCCGAGGACTTCTCAACCATCGCATTCGAAGAAGGCTCGAAGCCGTGGCCGGTGCAAACCCGCGGCCAAGCCGGATATCGCGCTCCTCAGGATCCTGCCACCATGCCGCGCAGCAAAACGCCATTTTCAATTCCCGGCGCGAAACGCGTGATCCCTCAGGAGACTCTCCGGTCGAACGGTGAAGGCCAATGGACGTTGGCCGGCGGCTGGCAGATGATCCCCGCTCCGAAACTTAATGATGACGGCCCGGCAATCTCGCAGCTCGGCTTCAACACACGAGACTGGATGACCGCGACTGTTCCGGGCACCGTTCTGACCACCATGGTCGATCGCGGCATCTACCCCGATCCCGATTACGGTCTGAACAATCTCGCCATCCCCGAGAGCCTGAACAAGCAGGACTATTGGTATCGCGTGGAGTTTCACGCGCCGAAAGCTGCGCGCGGACGCCGCCTTACGTTGACCTTCGAGGGCATCAACTACCGTGCGGCCGTGTGGCTCAACGGCCAGTCTCTCGGCTCGATCAAGGGAGCATTCATCCGCGGCATCTTTGACGTGACCGATGTTGTGAAGTCCGATCGCACGAACGTTCTCGCTGTGCGCGTCTCACCTCCGCCGCATCCAGGAATTCCTCAGGAACAGTCGATCAAGGGCGGCCCTGGAGAAAATGGCGGGATCATGTGTCTGGATGGCCCGACCTTCGTGGCCACCGAAGGCTGGGATTGGATACCAGCGGTTCGCGACCGTGATACCGGTATCTGGCAACCAGTGACGTTGACGGCAACCAGCACGGTCAGGATTGGAGACGCGCAGGTCGTGACCACTCTGCCGCTACCCGATACGAGCCGCGCCGAAGTCGAAATCACCGTGCCCCTGGAGAATTTTTCCAGCTCGGCTGTGAGCGGAACTTTGAAGGCTTCTTTCGGTGAGATCGTCGTCATCAAACAAGTCACGCTGGCTCCGGGGAAGAGTTCAGTCACGTTGCAGCCATCCGAATTTGCTCAGCTCACCGTGCAGCATCCGCGGCTGTGGTGGCCGAATGGCTATGGCAAGCCGGATCTTTATACATTGCACTTAAGCTTTTCCGAGGGCGCGTCTGAGTCCGACGCAAAAGAATTGCACTTCGGAATTCGCGAGATTACTTACGAGTTGAGCCTGCTCGACAGCACAGGCCACCTGCGCCGTCTGGAATATTCCCCAACCACAGCCCGACTAAAAGCGGAGCCAGTGGTCGACGTTAGGCACGAAGGCATGCGCGAGATTCCAGCTGCTGATCCATTTCCGACGACTTTTCCACCGGAGTGGAAGGACGGATGGAAGTCCTGGGTTGCGTCGCTAGCGCCCGGCGGCGAGCTGTCGCCGGCAGTAAAAATGCTCGACGACACGAAGACCTCCCCTTACCTCGTGATCCGAGTCAACGGCGTGCGCATCGCAGCGCGAGGCGGCAACTGGGGCATGGACGATTCGCGCAAGCGCGTCTCCCGCGAGCACCTCGAACCGTTCTTTCGTCTGCACCGCGACGCCAACTTAAACATTATTCGCAACTGGGTTGGTCAAAATACCGAGCAAACTTTCTACGATCTCGCCGACGAATACGGACTGATGGTGTGGAACGATTTCTGGGAATCCACGCAGAACTACAACGTCGAAGCCGAGGACCCGGCGCTGTTTCTCGAGAATGCGCGCGACACGATCCTGCGCTTCCGCAATCATCCGTCGATTATCGTGTGGTGCGGCCGCAATGAGGGCGTGCCCCAACCCGTCATCAATGAGGGGCTCATCGAACTGATCCTTTCGCTCGACGGCACGCGCTATTATTTTCCGAGTTCCAATCAGGTCAATCTTCAGAACAGCGGGCCCTATAAATATATGGACCCGACGCTCTACTACACTACGCTCAATCACGGCTTCTCCGTCGAAACGGGAACTCCATCGTTCTCGACTCTGGAGTCATTTCGGGCGTGGATTCCGAAAGAAGATCAGTGGCCGGTCAGCGACGCCTGGGCCTACCACGATTGGCATCAAAGCGGAAACGGCGACATGGGTCCGTTTATGGCGCAAATGCAGGCGGAGTTCGGCGCTCCCGTGAGCCTGGAAGATTTCGAGCGCAAGGCTCAGATGCTCGACTATGTCGATCACCGCGCGATTTTCGAAGGCATGAACGCGCATCTCTGGGAGCCGAACAGCGGCCGCCTTCTGTGGATGACTCAGCCCGCGTGGCCCAGCAATACGTGGCAAATCCTGAACGCGGATTATGACACGCAGTCGTCTTTCTACGCCGTCAAAAAAGCCTGCGAACCACTGCACGTTCAATTGGACCTGTCGAGCTACAACGTCGCGGTCGTCAATACGACGAACGATCCGCAGACAGCTCTGTCGCTCACAGCAGACGTTTATTCGATCGAGAACAAATTATTGCTCCACAAAGAAGAGGAGAGAGATGCAGCGGCCAACGCTGTCGCTAACGCCTTCAAACTGGAACTTGCGCCTTTGTTACCGTTGGAAGGTGTCGTGAT
>JBEKWZ010000436.1:0-4243 GCA_049512555.1 Candidatus Sulfotelmatobacter sp.
GGACGTCTGAGCACAGTGCGGAGTTTCTGCGGCACGGGAAATTGATCGAGCGGGCGAGTTGCCGCTCAACCGAAGGTTACATAAGGCACTGGCTTGCCCATCATTGGCGGCCCGGTAACCTCCTGGTAATCGGCGTTTACACTCAAAAACCCGGTCCGGTGTCAATGGCGCGATGGTCACCACCCTGTGGTTACATTGATTTCGGGCGTAACGACTTTAGAATCCAAGCAGTATCCGCAGGCCGATATATCGCTTGAAGTGAAGCAATGACTTTGGCTGCCCCCGCCGTGTGGGAGTTGAGTACACATGAAAATCGCCCGTGGTCTCGCCGCCTGTTTCCTGCTCTCGCTGGCGTGCGCCTACGGGCAGACGACCATCATCAGTGCCCCGCTGAAGGACCCAGAGGTAAAGCCAGAGCAGCGAACCGCAACCATCGTGCACTACGAAAAGATGCGGCTCTCAGCGCGGGCCACCATTCGGGTGTTGGCGCTGGCGATGCATAACACCGACGGTTCAACCGCCAGGTTGAATGAGGCCATCAACAACGAGCAAGACATCGTGGAGTGGGCAAACTGGTGCATTCTGGCGCTGCGCGACAAAACAGACCAGGCGAGAAGCTGCGTGTTCCAGCCCGACCCGAAGTGATGGAGAGGGCCTCTGCCGCCCGGCACGAAATCGAAAACCGCTTATGTATCGCCGCGGAGCAGATCGCCGCGAATGGGAAGCACGAACGATTTGACCGAACGGTCAACGCCAAGGACTGATTCCGCGACCCTGATCACGCTTCACAAAAACCAAAAACTGCCTTGACGCCGTCGACTTCGATTACGTTCCCGACTTCGAGTTGCTTTTTGCCGCCCTCGACCACGACATCATTCACTTTCACTTTTACCCGGTCTCCGGAAGCTGCGATGAAGTATCCATCCTCAGACCGGTACACGGACGCCGCGACGTGGGGAGCGAACCAGCGCTTGAGCCGAATCCCGGCCATCTTCGATTTGCCGATCACGGTCAGTCGGCTGGTCAAAACATAGTATTTCTGGTCGGTCCGGCCTTCCATGATGGTCAGCGTGCCAATGGTCTGATGGGCCACGTGCGCGGGCCCCTGGCCCTGAGTGCTTTTCGTCTGGACCGCCGCAGCGCCGCCTGACGAACCCGCCGCGACTGCCATGGCAATCAGCTCTTTCGCTTTTGCCGTGTCCAAAAAGGCCGTGCGATCGAGTTGTGGCGCCTTGGCCTTCGCTTGCCCGTCGACGGTCGAGACAGATCCATGCCAGACGTCTTGGGCCTGAGCATTAAATTCGAGTGTGTGCTTGCCGATCAGAGCTTTGTCTCCGTGCTTAAGCACTACCTTGCTAATGCGTTGACTGTTGACGTAGGTGCCATTAAAGCTCTCGGCGTCCTCGAGCACATAGTGACCGTTTTCGGAGTAGACCTTGGCGTGATATCCGGATACGGCAGGATTATCGATGCGCAGGACGTTGTCTGGCTGCCGGCCAATGGTTACGGTGCCGGTGGAAAGAGAGACCTCTTGTATGACTTGGTCCTCAAATTTGAGAAACAGTTTTGCCATTGCCCAGGCTCCAAGATGCGCAATCTGGAAAGACAACTGTGGTAACCGCAGAGGGAGCTTTCCGTAGCGCTATGACTCGATGATCACAATCTGATGATCACAATCTATTGTGCTTACGAAAGAGCGCAAAGAAAGAGTACCAAGGTACCTGTGGCGATGTTCTGCCCCCAGCCGCAAAATGCAACCGGCTAAGGCGTTGGATTCATGTGGTGCCGGGAGGGCGAATCTATTCCCACGATTTCCAAGATCTGAATGAAAATACCCGCGGGGTTCTGTGGTGGCCAGGGAGGGACAAAATCCCCTCAGTGCGTATAACCTCCCGGTTTCATTGACTTGCCGCTCGCCCCCTCCTAACATGACTTACCCGGGTGTCCACACCTTACTGACCCTGGCGCTAACGATTTTTCATCACCGCATCCTCGACAAGATCGGCGGAGGGGAGCAGAAGATGTCAGCGAGAGTTGGTACGCCCTACCGCGTCGGCCGCTTGGTTGTCCTCGGCTGGATTACTTTCGTCGCAACAAGCGCTATGGTTGCCGGCGCTCAAACCGCGATCACGACCTATCACTATGACAACAACCGCACCGGATGGAATCAGAACGAAACCGTGCTGACGCAGGCCAATGTTGGGAATACGACCTTCGGCGTGTTGCAGAAAGTGCCTCTCGATGACCAGGTCGATGCACAACCTCTGATCGTGCCCGGAGTGACAATCACCGCCGGAAACTATCAGGGCACGCACGATGCGGCTTACGTGGTGACGGAAAACAACTCGGTGTATGCCATCGACGTTCACAGCGGAACGGTGCTGTTGAGCCCAAATTTTGGAGCTCCCGTGTCCCGGCCTTTGGGATGTACGAACAACGGTCCGAACGTAGGGATCACCTCGACGCCGGTGATTGACCTGTCCACCGAGACCCTGTATGTCATGGTTTACACGCAAGAGTCAACCGGTCCCGCTTACTATCTTCACGCCCTCGCTCTGGGAAGCTTGACCGACACAGTGACGCCGCAGCTTGTCACCGCTTCGCACACCCTGACGGATGGATCGACATTCAACTTTCAGGCTAAGTACCAGCGGCAGCGTCCGGGGTTGTTGCTGGCCAACGGCAGCATTTATGCAGGATTTGGAAGTTTCTGCGACTATGCGAAGTTTTCCCGCGGATGGCTGCTGGGCTGGACTGCAGCATCGCTGGCGCCGTTTCCTTCCAACCAGCTCAATAATCATCTGGTCACCAGCCCGAACACTTTCTTTTTGTCGTCCGTCTGGATGTCTGGCTATGGTCCCGCCGCCGATGATTCCGGCAACGTCCTGTTCGTAACCGGTAACTCCGATCAGTCGGGTACCACCTACGATGGCGTCACCAATATTCAAGAAAGCGTCGTCAAGGTCCCGCCCACATTGGGCACCGTGACCGATCTGTTCACGCCAATGAATCAATCGACTTTGGATAAGGAAGACGAAGATTTCGGTTCAGGCGGAGTACTTGTGGTGCCCGATCAGCCCGGATCGATACCTCATCTTGCCGTGGCAGCCGGCAAGACCGGGACCATGTATCTGATGAACGAAGACGACCTCGGCGGTTACTCCACTACGAAGAATAATGTGCTGGGCACTTATTCGATCGGTGAGTGCTGGTGTGGCGCGTCGTACTTCGTCGATCCGTCGGATGGGGCCGGACGGATCGTCAGCAGCGGCGGTAGAACCTTACGAGTTTGGAAAGTGGCGACCTCGCCCCACGTGTTGTTGACCGATGTCGCCAACGCTTCGATCTCCTCTGGGCAGAATGCTGGCTTTTTTACCTCGGTTTCCTCCAACGGCACTTCGAATCCCATTATCTGGGCAATATCGCGCCCTACAACCAGCAACAATGAGGCCCCGATTTCCCTATATGCGTTTAACCCGGAGTCGGGCGGTACCACCATGACGAACCTGCTTGAAATCGCTGCGGGCAATTGGCCAAACATGGGGGGCGACGCGAATCTGGTCCCGGTGGTGGCGAATGGTCTGGTGTTCGTGGCGAGCAACCAGCAATTGCAGATCTTTGGACCGACCGGAGGAACCGCGGCTGCGACCACAACGACGCTGAGTTCGTCGGTGAACCCCTCCGTGCAGGGGAAGTCCACGACCTTTACAGCAACGGTCTCGCTGCAGTCCGGTACCGGCACGCCTACGGGCAGTGTAACTTTTCGGAATGGCTCTGCAATTCTTGCAACGAAAACGCTCAGCAGCGGTACTGCGACGTTCGCCAGTATGACTTTGCCTCCGGGCCCAAACACCATCACAGCGATATATGGAGGCGGTCCCGGTTTGATGACCAGCACATCTACGCCGGTCAATCAATTCGTCCAGGCCGCGACCACAAGCACCATCGCCTCTTCGCTGCCGACTCAATCCGTTTATGGTCAGGCTGTAGTCTTTTCGGCGACCGTCAGTTCCAGCATTGGCGCCCCTCCCAACGGAGAGATCGTCAACTTCGAGCAAGGCGCGAACGTATTGGGAACCGGAACCTTGAGCGGAGGAGTTGCAACCTTCTCTGACACCACCTTTCCCGCCGGCAAGCAGACGATCAAGGCGGTTTATCCTGGCGACGTCAACTTCGCCACCAGCACCTCGGGCCCCTTCGTTCAGACAGTTGCGAAGGCCACCACTACTACCAGCCTGACTTC
>JBEKWZ010000437.1:0-5414 GCA_049512555.1 Candidatus Sulfotelmatobacter sp.
CCACGGTCGAAGGCGCCCAGGTGCGTCCTTCTTCGAGCGGCATGAACTCGATGAAGCGCACGGTGACGCCCTCTTCGCGGGCGAACATGCCGAAGGGAATGATCTGGTCTTCATTGAACCCGCGCATCAGCACGCAGTTCACTTTCAGCGGCCACAGCCCGGCCCGCCGCGCTGCGCGAATGCCGGCCAGCACGTGATCGTATCCATTGGGCACGCGCGTGATGCGCGCGAAGCGGTCGGGATCGACCGCATCCATCGACACCGTAACCCGGGTCAGCCCCGCATCCTTCAACGGCTGCGCCATCTCAGCCAGCATGTGCCCGTTCGTGGTGAGGGCGATGTCGAGCGGCTCGCTGCTTTGAAACGGCTCGGCTTCAGCCGAGCCGTTACCACCAGAAAAAAGTGAGGGTTTTAGCCCCTGCGGCAACTCCGCCAACTCCCGCACAAACTCCACCACACCCTTACGCAACAACGGCTCGCCGCCCGTGAGACGAACTTTCTTGATCCCTATGCCGACGAGCACGCGCGCCATGCGGAGATAATCATCGAAGGGCAGGTCGCCGTATAGCGCCCCTTCGTTCCCTGTGCGGCAGTAGACACACTTGTAGTTACAGCGGTCAGTGATGGAAATCCGCAGGTCTGTAATCGCGCGGCCGAATTTGTCGTGAAGAAACAAGCTGTTTGGCTGCTGGCTCTTGGCCTTTGGCTCCTAGCCTACGCGTCCCTGAGTCCTAGCTGGAGGGTGAGCCTAAAGCTAAGAGCCAAACGCCAAAAGCCCAAAACGGGGACTATGCCACATTATAAGACGCGCGGGAGGGCAGCAGGATTCACGGTTTCGCACTCGCCAGCGCCTTTTCGATCGCCGCCTCGGCCAGCGGCGCCATAATCTTGAATCCTGCCGCATTCGGATGCAGCCCATCATCGGCGAGATCTTTCTTCATGAGTCCCTTGTCATCGACCATCGCAATGAAATAGTCAAGATAGGCGCAGCCATTCGTCGCGCCCGCGCAGTAACTCTTCAGCCAGGCATTCAGGGCAAGAATCTTCTCCGGCGACCGCTGCGCAAAAAAATCTTCCGACCGGTCGGTGTAGTTGTGCACCGGCAGCACCGACGAGTAGATCACCTTGATGTGGTTTGCGCGAGAGAGATCGGCGATCGTGGCGTAATCGGCTTCAATGTCCTCCAGCCGCATCGGCCCGGTATTGCCGGCAATGTCGTTGGTCCCGGCGAGAATGATGACGAGCCAATGCCACGGTTGATGTAAGCCTTGGCGGGAAAATATTCGTCGAGATGCCAGATGTCGGTGATCGAGTCGCCAAAGAACACCACGCGATCCTCGCCCGGCTTCAGAGCGGTGAGCACGGCGTTGGCGTCGCGGTAACGCGCCAGTTGCCCGAAGTCATCGGTAAAGACCGCAATGCGGCGCGCCCGGTACTGGTCGAGGCCAGCAAAACCGGTCGTGGGAATGCTGGGCGCGGCGGCCGGCGCAGGCTGCTGCGCCTGGCACGAAATGGCAAGCGTGACGAAGAGGATAATCGCGAGCGTGGTGAAGTGGCGAGAGGATTTCATGTAGTCGTCCTTTAGGGTAACAGGATAACGCTGGGGAATACTCCTGGGGCAGCATCGCGACCTAAGTCGAAAGATCGCACCAATGCCCGAATCATGGCCGGCCCGCAATGGCCTGCGCAATCGCCTTCTCGGCCAGCGGCGCCATCGCTTTATACCCAGCCGCATTAGGATGCAGCCCGTCATCCGACAACTCGCGCTTCAGCATGCCCTTGTCGTCCACCACCGCCGAGAAGTAGTCGAGATAATCGAGCCCGTTCTTCGCGCAGTAATCCTTCAGCCAAGTGTTGAGTGTCAGAATTCTTTCGCGCGGACGCAGGGCAAACGACTCCTTGGCATCGTCAGTGTAATTGTTCACCGGAAGCAGCGAAGCAAAGACCACGCGAACGTGGTGCAGCCTCGCCAAATCAGCCATGGACGCGTAGTTGGCCTCGATGTCCTCATTGCGCGTGCGCCCGGTAACGCCGGCCACGTCGTTGGTTCCCGCGAGCACGATCAGCACATTGGGATGCAAATCGATGACGTCCTGGCGGAAGCGCACCAGCATTTGCGAAGTGGTCTGCCCGTCAATACCGCGATTGATATAAATCTTGCCGGGGAAATAATCGTCCAGCTTCCAGTAGTCAGTGATGGAGTCGCCGATGAACACCACGCGATTGTGAGCCGCGGGCGCATTCACTCGCGCAGCATCAGCGTCGCGATAGCGCTTCAGCTCCCCAAAATCATCCGTGTAGATAGCAATCCGCGAAGTGCGGTACTGATCCAGACCCGGCGAGCCGCTGGTAGGGATGGACGGAACGGACTGCTGAGCGAACGAAGCGACCGAGAGAAGAAAAATTACGAAACAAACAATCCGGCAGCGCATGCCGCAAATGCTATCACGGCTGCCGAGGGCGACCGAGTTTCGCTCGGCCTGACCGGGCCAGAGACCCGGCCCACACTGCCTCCCGTGTCGACCGGATGCCCCATTTTTCGCGTCCTTTGCGAGAAAGGGGACTTTGGATTCGATCCGTGGAAGTCCGCGTGAATCCGCGGCAATCAAGTTTTCGCGGGCGGCTGCCGTGGCACCCTTGCGCCTCGCTCTGCTCGGCTGGACGGGCGAAGGCGCCCGTCCCCACACGAGCAAGGAAGGTCACATCCCGTCGTAATTCGGCCCGCCGCCGCCTTCCGGTGGCACCCAGGTGATGATCTGGTAGGGGTCGGCGATGTCGCAGGTCTTGCAGTGCACGCAGTTCGACGGGTTCAGGCTGATGCGTTTACCGTTGGGCTGGCTTGCGTCTTCGACCATCTCGTAAACGTTCGCGGGGCAGAAATTCTGGCACGGGCTGCCGAATTCTTTCACGCATTTTGTATTGCAGATGTTCGTATCGTGAATCACGAGATGTGCCGGCTGGTCTTCTTCATGCTTCGTGCCCGAGTGATAAAGGTCAGTCAGTTTGTCGAAGGTGAGTTTGCCGTCGCCCTTGACCGGGCCGAGCAGATGCGCTTCCGCGCCGCCGTCGGCGGGCAGATCGGCCAGTTTGCGCATGTGCTCATGCCCGGCCTTCGCGGGATAGCGATTGCGCAGACCGCGTCCGCCGGTAAGCATCTGCAGCGCGGTGTGGAACATGCCCGCATACATTCCATGTTCGAACCCCTGATGCAGGTTGCGGACTTTCCAGAGTTCTTCTTTGATCCAGCTCGACTCGACTTTCTTCTGAAACGCGCTCAGGGTCGCGGCTGACGAATCGTCTTTTACGAGCGCTTCGAACGCAGTCTCGGCTGCAAGCATGCCGCTCTTGATCGCCAGATGAATTCCCTTGAGCCGCGCCGAATTCAGAAAGCCGGCTGAGTCGCCAAGGATCATCCATCCGCTCCCAGCGACCGGCGGGATGGCCCACCAGCCGCCGTACGGCATCGATTTCGCCCCGTAGCGAATCATCTTGCCGCCCTCGAGCAGCTTCGCCACAAAAGGATGGCGCTTGAACTCCTGCAGCACGCGCTGCGGATCAAGCCGCGGATCAGCATAATCTAGCCCTGTTACGTAGCCCAGCGAAACTACATTATCTTTTGAGCCGTAAATCCAGGCGCCGCCGTATTCATGCGAAGTCAGCGGCCAGCCTAACGTGTAAATCACCTCGCCCGCCGCAATGCGCCCCGCTGGAACTTCCCAGAGTTCTTTCACGCCTACACCGTAGGTCTGCGGGTTGGCGTCCTTGGCGAGATCGAATTTCTGAATCAGTTGTTTCGTTAAAGATCCGCGCGGGCCTTCGGCCAGAACGACGACTTTCGCCTGCAGATCGTACCCCGGCTCGAAGTTGGACTTCTGATGACCTTCTTTATCCACACCCTTGTCGTCTGTGCGAACGCCGATCACGCGCTCGCCGTCGAAAAGCAATTCCGACCCGGCAAACCCTGTGAAGACCGTAATGCCGGTCTCTTCCACCTCGCCGCCCAGCCACTTCACAAATCGATTCAGCGAGATTACATAATTCCCGTGATCGCGCAGGAACGGCGGCGTGATTGGGAATTTAAACTTGCCCTTCCTGGTGAGGAAATAAACCGCTTCCTTCTCAACCTTAGCGTCGAGAGGAGCTTCCTTTTCGAAATCGGGGAGCAACTCGCGGATCGACCGCGGATCGAGCAGCGCGCCCGACAGACAGTGCTGGCCAATCTCACGGGCTTTCTCGAGCACGTAAATATTTTCTTTACTGAGCTGCGCGTCAGGATGGGCGGCATTGTGTGCGTCAATCAACTGCGCCAGTCGTAACGCGCAAGCCATGCCTGCAGGTCCGCCGCCGACGATCACGACGTCAGCCGGCATCTGCGGCCGCTCAACGCCTTCGATCGGTTTGCGGAAAATCAGCATAAGACAACCTATGCCATGGTTTTACACGGATCATCACGGATAAATCACGATAAAGTCTTGATCTGTGAAAATCCGCGCGAATCCGTGGCAAGAAAGTTTAACTTCCTGCTTTCGCCTTCTTCACTTCCTCAATCAGCGGGGGCACGATGTCGAACAAATTTCCGACAATCGCATAATCGGCGATTTCAAATATCGGCGCCTCTGAATCTTTGTTCACCGCGATGATCGTGCGCGATCCCTTCATCCCGACGATATGCTGAATCGCCCCGCTGATGCCGAGCGCAAGATAGAGCTTGGGCGCGACCGTTTGCCCCGACGATCCAATCTGGCGGTCCATCGGCAGCCAGCCCGAATCGCAGATGGGACGCGACGCCGCCAGGTCGCCGCCGAGCGCGTCGGCCAACTGCTTCGCTATCTCGATATTCTTCTGCTCTTTGATCCCGCGGCCAACGGCCACAATAATTTCAGCCTGCGTGAGGTCGACTGCCTGCTTGGCTTCTTTGAATACTTCCTGCGGTCTGTTGCGGATCGCGCCGTCGGCAATGTCTACGCTCACGGTCTCGATCGGAGCCGCGCTCGCTCCAGTTTCGGCCTTATCGCCGCGAAACGCCCCGTTCTGAAACGTTGCGAACCACGGCGCATCGCTCGAGAAACTAACATCGGCAGCAAGCTTGCCCTGAAACATCTGCCGAGTGAACACCAGTTTCCCGCCTTCGTGCTTGAAGCCGATGCAGTCGCTGATCACGGTTCGCCCCATCGCCGTCGCCAGCTTGGGGACGAAGTCGCGCACCTGGTAGGTATGCGGCATCAGCACGAGCTTGGGCTGCTTCGCCGCAATCACCTGCTTCAAGGCCGCGGCGAATGCGTCCGGCGTGTAAGGCTCTAGTTTCGGCGACTCGACGGCGTACACCTTCGCAAGGTTCTTAGCCGCAATCTCGGCCGCGAAAGCCGCAGCGTTGCCGCCCACAACCGCCGCTTCCAGCGCCCAGCCGGTTGCCG
>JBEKWZ010000438.1:0-4230 GCA_049512555.1 Candidatus Sulfotelmatobacter sp.
CGCCGGAAGAGTCGGCCCACTCGTTGGTGTTTGACCAACTCAGCGTCATGTAGCGCACGCCCAGCCGGTAATAGTCGCGCAGCAGGTGAAGGTCGTTCTCGATCGAGTGCCCGCCCTCGATCCCCATTAGCGCGGCGAGTTTGTGCTCTCTGTGCGCGCGGTCGATGTCGTTGGGCGAGAAAGCCATCACCATGCGGTCGGGATGCCGCGCCGCCTGTTCATACACCGAATCGATCAGATCGAAGGTGTGGCGCGCGAAATGACCCTGGTTCGTATCCGGCTCAACCCAGATGGAGAAAAATTCGGCGTCCAGGTTTCCACGGCGGGCCTTGTCGAGGCTGATGTGGCCCGGGTCTTTCGGATCGGTCGAACCGATGTCGAAGCCTTCGTCGAGGAAGCGCTGGGGTGTATCGGCGTGCGTGTCCACCACCAGAGCGGAGTCGTGCAGCTTCTGGGCCCGCTCGCTGACTGCGATGTCGGATGGGGCCGCCGGCTTTTCTGAAGTCTGGGCCGCGGCAAAAGAAGCCAGCACGAGAACGAAACAGAGTCTGCTTATCATAATTTTGTAGCCCAATTCGTGGCCCACGCAGGAAGCAACGATGCGGACAGGTCCCGATTGTATAGTCAACACCGCGCTCCGACAAAACTCCCCCAACGACGTCATCCTGACCGCAGCCGTTCTTCACGCGGAGGGAAGGATCTCGCGCGCTGCGTCAAAGGAGTTCAACCGCAACACCGCCAGCGCTCGCTGCACACAAGTTTCCAGCGGCTGTTCTGTATTGATCACGGTCTTGGCCTGCGTGATGGCCTCGAACCGCGCCTTCACATCGAGGTAAAGTTGGAAGTCGCGATTGCCGGCGGGATGAGCTCCCGCGTCGGTGTCAGCCGCAAGCCTGCGGCGGGCCGTTTCCTCCGAGCACACGCACTCGAAAATTCTCCACGGCTGTCGGAGAGCGGCGGCGGCGGCAATCACATTTTCAATTTGATATCGCCTCGAAAACGGACGCCCATCCAGAAAGATCACGCGCGCCGCATTCCACGCCAGCAAATATCCCGCAGTGTCGAGCATGATCTGCAGGCAGTAGTCGTCCTGGCGCGTGGAGTATTCGATCTCCTCCCGCAGAAAAATCGCATGCCGGATTTCGTCCTTGCTCACCACCCGGCCCGCCGTGCGCGCGGCCAGTTCGCGGGCAAGTGTGCTCTTGCCGCTGCCGGGAAGTCCCGCCATCAAAACAATCACGTTTATCATTAAAGCAGAAACTCCACCACGTTTCGCAGGAGGTCGTGATGCCATTGGTGCGCATTTCTTTGCAGGAAGGAAAATCGGAACAATATCGGCGAGCTTTGGGTGACGGCGTGCATCAAGCCCTGGTCGAGGCTATCGACGCCCCGCCGCAAGACCGCTTTCAGATCGTTACGCAGCACACGGCGAACGATTTGATCTACGACCCGACCTATCTGGGAGTGGACCGTAGCGACAACATTGTCGTCGTGCAGATCACACTGTCGGCCGGACGCAAGCCTGGGCAGAAGCGGAAGCTGTTTCAACGTATGGCCGAGATTCTCGCGAAGAATCCCGGACTGCGTCCGCAGGACTTAATGATCAATCTGGTGGAAACTGCCTGGGAGAATTGGTCGTTCGGAAACGGAGAGGCGCAGTACACAAAGTAGCCGAAACTGGGATGAAGAAACTGGGATGAAGAAACTGGGATGAACGGAGAGGCGTATCCTGTACAGCTGAACTAATTGGTTCCGCCGCCCAGCGCAACCTGCGTCGCGGGCCTGTCGCTGTCCGGATTTTGGTCCGGATGCTGGCTCGGATGTTCGTCGAGATGTTCGACAGGAATAATATTCTGTGTCTCACGCCAGTCGGAGTAGAGCCCGCTCACCATAATGTGAAACACCCACTGGTGCCGTTCTTCCTCGGGTTCCACCAGGCCGAGCGCCTTCATGTAGAACAGGTAGTGCTCCATCCAGTGAACCTGGTCTTTGCTCATGCCGCGGCGTTGCAGGTCAACCGTCACGCCCGCCAGATGCGAAGAGGCAGTATCGCCGTCCGCCGGAGCCGCATTGCGATTGTGGCGCCGCAGTTTCTTCTGAACCTTCACCGTCCGCACCGCGGAGTTCACCTGAATCTGCTGGTGGAAGCGGTTGTAGTAGGCCTGGCTCAAATCGTCGACAAAATCCAGCGTCCACGGACGGCAGAAGCGCCGCGAAGGATCCAGCCGCGGATCGAAGCGCAGAGTCTCGCCGGAGCGGATCTCGAGCAGGGAACCGTCGGCCTTCAAAGCTTCGAGCTCGGTTTCGTCCTGAATGCGAGGCAGTTCCAGCCGGTTGATCTCAGCATTCTGAATCAGCAACGATTCGTGCGACGGCCGGAACATGGGATTCCAGCGCAGCCAGCGGAAGTGCCGGTGATGCGCGCGCTGCACGGTCGCATGATGCACCGCGAAGGCGTTGCCCGACAGCCCGCCGCACACCAGGGCCAGCAGCAGGAACGTCGCGAATTGGAATTTTGCCAGTCTCAAGAAAAATTTCCGTTGTACGGTTGCATTGCCGGCCAATCGCCCTCGCGGGTTCTCTCCGTGAGTAGCGGCTATTCTAAGCCATGCTGTCAAGTGGTCCAACCCAAGCCTGACGCAAACCGTTACTTGAGTACCCAAAGCAGCATCTCCAGGTGGTTACTTACCTTCCACGAGTGGAGACGCCCTACAGTTCTATCGGCAAATGATGGGCCATTCTTGAAGGAGGGTGGCCGGCCGCTATGTGCGCGGATTGCCACGACTTGGCGATATTAGATAGCTCTCAGAGCGCCCGGGTTGGGCGATTTCGCTGCGCGTATGACGAAAATCAGTGACAAAAATCAGCAACAAAAATCAGCGCCGCAAAAGGTCACCGAGGGCTTGCTTCATGACCTGCCCGCTCACTTCGGAAATCGACTTCGTCAGCGGAATGTCTTTAGGGCAAACCTCGACGCAGTTCTGGGCATAGCCGCACTCCTGAATGCCGCCATCGCCCATGAGAGCGGCCAGGCGCTCGCGCTCCAGCGCCTTGCCCGTGGGATGCGTGTTGAACAGCCGCACCTGCGCGATGGTCGCCGCGCCCACGAAGCCCGTGTCTTCGTTGAACTGCGGGCAGGCTTCCATGCAGCAGCAACAGGAAATGCAGCGCGAGATTGGATAGGCGACTTCCTGCTCTTCGGCCGACATGCGCGGCCCGGAGCCGAGATCGTAGGTGCCGTCGATCGGTATCCAAGCCTTGACGGCCTTGAGATTTTCAAAGATCACATTGCGGTCAACCGCCAGATCGCGCACGACAGGAAACTTCGAGAACGGTTCCAGCCGGATGGGCTGCTCGAGATTGTCGATCAGCGCCGAGCAAGCCATGCGCGCTCGCCCGTTGATCAGCATGGCGCATGATCCGCAAACTTCCTCGAGACAATTCGAGTCGTAGGTGATGGGCGTGGTCGCCTTGCCGTCGCGCGTGGACGGTTCGGCAGCAATATCCATCAGCGCCGAAATGACGTTCATGTTCGGCCGGTGGGGAACTGAGAACTCCTCCCAGTACGACTTGGAGGTGGGAGTGTTCTGGCGTTTGATTTTGATGATGACGGATTTGTCAGCCATTTATGATTTTCCCGCTGTTGTGAGTTTCAGAGTCCGGACGGAACCTGACCCGGAGAAGTTGGCGGGTAAAGACGATCGAGTTGATGACCAGTAAGAGGCCCCATACTCCACACCAGCTCCACCCGCCGCTATGACGAATGATCATCCGGACGCCGTCGACGATAGGGAAAACGCTCAGGACGATCATCACGCCCGACCCGAATAGGCCTCGGTGCTTCCATAGATCAGCGATCATATCCGGCTTAGTCTTTCCCTTTCGCCCCTCGGCCGTGGCGGAACCTACAGCGTGTCCAACGGCCCAACCCTGCTCCTCAAGATCTTTCCCGAAACGACAAACCTCGCCAGAAAAACCACCGGGAAGGGCACGAGTTCTACTCGTGCCGATTACCCTAAGCAAAGATCGCGGCTTTAGCCGCTGAGGTTTGCTCTTGAAGCCTGGCCGACTCATCTCCCCGCCCGGAACCTATTTCGCGACTTTCTCCACCTGGCAGCGTCGACGATTGTTCGTGGTCGAAAACTACGCCCGCCTTTTCCTGCAAACCCTGTATCGATATCGCCGCGAGGGCCGTTATCAACTCCACTCCTTCGCCCTGATGCCGGAATA
>JBEKWZ010000439.1:0-4229 GCA_049512555.1 Candidatus Sulfotelmatobacter sp.
AATTCCCGGGAGCCGACAAGCCGGAAGCCTATTTCTTAAACTCCACCGCTACGGTCGTCTGCACCACGGCCGGCTCTCCGTTCACCCGATAGGGCTCAAACTTCCACCAGCGCAACGCATCCATGGCCGCCTGCGCCAGCACATCCGGACCATTCAAAGCGTGCATGCTCACCACCGACCCATCCCGCCCAACCACAATATCCAACGCGATAATCCCCTGTAGATTCGCCTTCCGCGCGTCGGCCGGATATACCGGCTCGACCCGGTGCACCAGCAATTTCTCCATCACTTCCGCCGGAACCTGCGCCTCCGGCTTCTTTGCCGACGCCGCCCCCGGGCCCGTCAACCCCGACTCTAACTCGTCCCATCCTCGGCTCCACTTCCACCAGAACACCGCTGCGGCCATCGCCAGCAACGCAAGAACCAGGACCGCTCTCCTCCATCGCCGCTTCTTCCTCGGCTTCCGCGGCGGCGGAGCGCTGCCCGCGCTCTCTCCACTCCCGGCGTTATCCGCTTCTTTCGTTTCAGCCTGACCCGGAGCCAGCGCCAGCATCGAACTCTCTCCAATCTCCGTCATCTCCGCCTTCGACCCTTTCGCCCAATCCCGAATCGCAGCCCGCTGTTCTGCCGACAATCCTAAAAACTCGAGCCCGCAGCGCAGCTTGTCCTGATGCCGCACCATCGCCCGCATGCGCAGCGCACTCGGCCCGCGCGGCAGTTTCACTTCAATCCCCACCGTCTCGCCCGGAACCAGTTCCCCTGCCAGCATGGCGGCAATGCCGCGCTCGCACACGTTCACCGACCGCCCCGGCACCGTGTCCGGGATGCCCGACCGCAGCACCGTCACGTCCAGCGGCGCCTGCATCTCAAACCGCGGCAACCGCCTCCGCGACGGCCCACTCCATCCCCGAACCTGTGCGTCAGTGGCCATTCAGTCCTTTGTAAGTCTTGTCGTACCTGATGTCTCTGTCATTCCGAGCAAAGCGAGGAATCTGCTTTTGCTGGTGTGGGGACGGGCGCATTCGCCCGTCCAGGCCGAGCAACGCTCGGCTCGCTCTGCTCGCCTATCTTCTCAGCTCCACAATCTCACTCCCTCGCGCAAACAGCACCACACTGGCCATCCCGATAAACAACCCATGCTCCACCACACCCGGCATGTCGCTCAACTGCCGCGCCAACTTATCCGCATCCGGAATCTGCCCGAACCGGCAATCCAGTATGTGATTGTTCTCGTCGGTCACGAACGGTTTCCCATCGGCGCCCATTCTCACCGACACCTGCGCCCCCAGGGCCGCAATCTCTTTCGCCACCAGCGCCTGCGCAAACCGGATCACCTCCACCGGAAGCGGAAACTTCCCCAGCACCGGCACTTGCTTCGTCGCATCGGCCACAATCACAAGTTGCTTCGTCGCCGAAGCGACAATCTTCTCCCGCAGCAGCGCCCCACCGCCGCCTTTAATCAAACGCAGCTGTGGATCCACTTCATCCGCCCCATCCACCGTGACCGCGATCTCCTGACACTCGTCGAGCGTAGTCAGCGGAATCCCCAGACTCGCAGCCAGTTCCCCCGACCGCACCGATGTCGGAATCCCGCGAATCCGCAGCCCGCGCTTCACCTCATCCCCCAGCATCTTGATGAAATAAGCCGCCGTCGACCCCGTCCCCAGCCCGACGACCTGCCCATCCTTCACAAACTGCAAACTAGCCCGCGCCGCCGCCTCTTTCTCCTGATCGCTTTTCCGCAGATCGTTCGCCATGGTTTCCCGTGATTACTGCTCTCGCCAATCGCCGTGGAAGAGCGGCCCTTCAGGGCCGCGTCGGAACGCAAGAAAAATGAGGGGCTTCAGCCCCAGTCACTCACCCCAAAACCTTTTCCGTATAAATCAAATACCCGGCCAGCACCATCCCAAACACCACCGTCAAAATCGTAATCAGATCCAGCACAAACCCCGCCGGCTCAAACGTTCCCGAATCCAACTGCACGCGCGTCTTGCGATAGCGCACCAGTCCCGCCACCACCAGCGCCACGCCAGCCACAATCGCGATCGACCCCATCCACACCGACATTCCCGCCGTCTGTGGATGCCCCTCTAGCGCCGTCAACTGCCGCATGGCAATTGAGAACCGCCCAATGGCAAAGCCAAACACCACGATCGCCGCTCCGGTCCGCATCCACGCCAGAAACGTCCGCTCATTCGCCAGATGGTCGCGCGCCCGATTCGGATTGGAATTTACATTCTCGTTCACAAACTCTCCCCACGCGGATGCCCCATTTCTCGCGCGTTCTGTGCCCGAGAAGCGGGGTTCCGTACAAATCGAAGCCGCGGCGAAGGCCGCCTGCATTATTCCACAGCTTGGCCGTCGCAACGCCAGCCTACGTTCCATCTGCCCCAGAATTATCAGAATGGGAAGGCCATGCGCAGAACACCTTCTCCAAACGTCGCGGTATAAAGGTTTCCGCCGGACCACGTCAAATCGTTGAAGGTGTGCGGCACGGCATTGCCGCGAATGTTCGTCCAGTTGTTCCCCAGGTCGCTGGACAAATAAGGCCCGCAGTCGGTCGCCGCCGCGATGATTCCTGAGCCTGACGGATCAAATCGCAGCCAGGTCACGTTTTGGTCCATGCAACCGTCTTGAGTGGAGCCTAAGCCTGTGCTCGACGGGGCGAAGGTGGCTCCTCCGTCTATGCTCTTTAGAACTCCTCCACAGTATTCGCTCCCAAACATCGATGCCAACACAATAAGATGGTTGGCGGGGTCGACCACGACGTTAATGGGATAGCCGCAGGTCGTGCCTAAATTCGCAGTTGTCCAAGTCGATCCGCCGTCGTGAGTAAACATTAAAACCGGCAATCCCCCACCACTAGGATATGCGGTGGCGAATAGCGTTTTGCTGTCGGAGGGGTCCACCACCACCTCTTGCACCGACGCCAGAGGCCACGATTGCGCGGCCCAGGTCGCTCCCCAATCCAGACTCTTGTACACCGCGTCCGGCAACGCTACGTAAACGGTCGAAGGAACTTCGGGATCGACCTCAGCCTCTGATTCCGATGCCCCAAGCACGTTCGTGAAGGTATGCCCACCATCGCTCGACAGATAGAACCCCACTTCGGTAGACAGATAAACGTACTGCGTGTTCCCCGGATTAAAGCTCACAACGCCGTTCTCAAAGCCCGCACTGTTCCACTGCCACGTATTGCCGCCGTCGTAGCTGAAGAGCGATCCGAAATCCTGCGCCACGGTGAGAATGGTCGATCCATTCACCGCCAGCGAATAAAGCAGTGAGGATGTGATGTTGCCGTTCAGGCTCTGCCAGGTCGTTCCTCCATCCGCCGTAACGTAGAGGCCCTGATCACTTCCCATGAAGAAGCTTCCCGGCAAGCCCGTGGTTCCCGGCGTGAATGAGCGAACGTCAACGTAAATCGTATTGATGACTGACCAGTCGACGCCATTATCTACCGATTGGAGAAGCACGAAGTCGCATCCCGCGTAAAACTTGCCTCCGGCCCAATCCGGACCTACCGCCTGCACGGCACAGTTCGACAAGTTCGCCGCTGTCCATGGAATTCCGCCGCTGCTGGTTACATAAATGTCGGGAATGGTTTGGTAATTTAGAAAATCTGACACCAGCGCGTTTTGCGGATTCGTGGGATTCACCGCGATGGACGAAGCCGCATTTATGCCACCGAAGGATGTGCTGGTCCACGGTCCGGAAGGAGTGGTCTGCACCAGCACGCCGCCGGTCAGCAGCCCCTCATAGATAGTCTGCCCGCTTGCAGCCAGCGAGGCGCCGGGTTGCGTATTGCTCCCGATCGCCCACGTCGCACCATCATCTGTAGACTGCGCCAGCCCGCTCGCAGTGGCAGCGTACAGGATGCCATTCATCTGCAGAAAGGCATTCGTGGAGCTCAGAGGCGCCACGACCTTCCAAGTTGCGCCCGCATCCGTGCTCCGAAAAATTCCAGTAAACGTTGTTCCCGCCAGAACCGTCGAAGGATTATTTTGGTCGAGCCACAGGGCATTGACCACCGGGTCCGTCAACCCAACATCCGACTGAGTCCAGGTCTGTCCCCCGTCAACCGTCTTGTAGATTCCAGCCTCCGAGATCGGACCTCCTCCTTGCTGACCCCCTGCCACATACATCTGGGATGGGTTGGAGTTGTTTACGGCAAGGGCGTTGAGTTTGCCCGCGGACAGCAGCGTACTTCCGAACGCACCTGAAATTGCCAG
>JBEKWZ010000440.1:0-6330 GCA_049512555.1 Candidatus Sulfotelmatobacter sp.
GATCGATCCCGATTTGTACCTGTTCCTTGAACCACTCGTTGCACGCAAGCGGGCGGGCGACGGCCTCTCGGATCAGGTCATCCGTTCCCCGCCCGGTTCTGAGGGCAAGATTGTTCAGTTCGGCTTCCTGATTCTCAAGCAAGGAGATTTTCCATCGCCTTCAGGATTACAGGTCGAGCGCGCAAGTCAAGCATCTGCGGCCGTTTGACATATCAGCTCAAAGGAGGCCAAGCTGGAGCCATGTCCGACATCCAAATCCTCACAATCGCGCTGGCGATCATCGTGCCGCTCAGCCTGCTGATCTACTCGAACAGCCGCGTCACGGACGTGAAGGAAGTGCTGCGGGCCGAAATGCACGGTCAGATCGCCGAGCTGCGGCTGCTGATCGAGCGGAACCATTCCGAGATGATGCTAAGGCTGGCCGAGATAGTCGGGCGCCTGCTGCGCATCGAAAAACGAGCGGAGAATTGTGCAATGACCGGCAATGACCCGACTCACACTTCATAATGCTCTCTATTTGACTCAAAACAAACATCATTTGCCAGTTGGGCACTGTTTCCGGGCCGTCACCATGTTACCCTTGGGTTGGGATCGGCTACGAATCGCTGAAAATGGTGCTGGCCGCGCTCATTTTTTGGTCGACGCAAGCGCCGGGCGTTCCTTTCGAGTGTCCGGAACAGGAGGCGCTTGGTTTTAGTCGGGAGATCGGCGGCCAATGGCCAACAGGACCGCTAAATATCCAGCAAGCTGTTGATATAACATGCCTTATAAGAATCTGGTTTCGACTGTCCAAAAAATGTTTTCGCGTCTGAATCCGAACTCCGTGCACAATCCTGCACATTCGTGCACAGTTTCGCCTACCCCCCCAGGACCTCCTCAACGACGACGATACGCTCGTCCGCTCCCGCACCATGGCTAGATTCCTCTTCACCTGCTGGTCCTTCCCCGGCCACGTCTTCCAGCCCATGGCGATCGCTCACGTCCTGCGCGAGCGCGGACATGCCTGCGCCTTCTATTCCGGTCCCCGCGCCGCCCGCGTGGTCGAAGGCGAAAACTTCCCCTTCTTCCCGTCCGACAAGGCCGAGGAAGACGCCATGTACGATTTCATGTTCGCCCCCGCGCAAACCCGCACCGTCAACTGGCGAACCATGCTGCAATTCAGCGGCACTATACAGCGGTGGCTCCTGGGCAGCATCCCGCAACAGGTCCGCGATCTGGAAAGCATCGCCGCCACCTGGCGCCCCGACGTGATCGTGACCGAGCAGAACATGTGGGCGCCCATGCTGGTGCTCCACGAAAAAAACCGCATCCCGGTGGCCGTCCTTGGATACATTTCCTGCATGGTTCCCGGACCGGACGCGCCGCCTTTTGGCATGGGCCTGCCGGGTCCCCGCAACTGGTATACCCGCCTGCTCTCGAAATCCGTGTGGATCGGTACAACTCCCTTCCGCGCCGGCTTCCGGCGGGCGGCCAATAAAACCCGCAAAAGCTATGGCTTGCCGCCCATCCGGACCTCCGTCCTCGAATTCACCGGTACCATGCCCCTCTATCTGGTAATGGGGACGTCCGAGTTCGATTATGAGCGGAAAGACTTACCGCCTTCGGTACATTACGTGGGAGCCTGTCTCTGGGACAAACTGCGCCACGAAAAGCCTTCGGACTGGCTGGAGCAGTTGCCGAAGGGCCAGCCGTGGGTGCATGCCAGCGAGGGTACCGTCCACGTGGTGTCGCCGTTTGTCCTCTCGGCCGCCGCGCAAGGTTTGGCGAACCTGCCCATGCAAGTGATCCTGACTACGGGCGGTAACCGCGAGCCATCCGAGCTGGATTTAGGGCCAATCGCTCCGAATGTCCATGTAGTGCGCTGGGTGTCCCACACCGAACTGCTTCCACGCCTTGACGTTATGATCACTACCGGCGGCTCCGCCACGGTGCAAACCACCTTGCGCGCCGGCGTGCCGTTGATTGTCGTCCCCACCGATTGGGATAAGCCGGATATCGCGCGCCGGGTGGTCGAGACCGGCGCGGGCCTGCGCCTGGATCCCGGCCAGTGCACGCCCCGGCGGCTCCGCGCGGCGGTCGAGCAGGTGCTGGGTACGCCTTCATTCCGCCAGAACGCGCAGCGCATGGCCGCCGCCTTCGCCCGGTACGGGGGACCGCCGGCCGCCGCCGACCTGCTGGAAAAGCTGGCCGGGGGCCGGATTCCGGCATAAGTGGGATCATTTACTAGTACCCCCTCACCAGCCGTTCTGTGGACACTCCGAAAGGTGAAATGGTAAGGTTAAACCGTTTGGTGATTTCGCGTTAGGGCGATGTTCTTGCGATCCGGGTGTGATCCCTTCGCACCCGCCCAAAAAGAGGATTTCATGTCACGATCTGTTCTCTTCCGTAGTTTTCGGTCCGTTGTATTGACTGGCTCGCTGTTATCCGGGTTGACGGTAGCGGCGCACGCCCAGCCGCAGCCCGCTCCGCCGCTCACGATCGACACCACCTATCCCAACCTGTTCTACGGTGCGGTCCCGTCTTCAAATCCGGCCCCATTAGGCGGCATCAATGGGCCGGTTGTCGTATTCGTGCACGGGCTCGGCGGCAGTTACATTGACTGGATCGAATCCGCCAACTGCCCCGCCAATGTGGTCGGCAACTGCCAGTCTAATCCCAATAAGCCAGGCACGGGCTCCAACAACGACATGTACGACTACGCCTACCAGGCGGGCTATCGCACGGTCTTCCTGAGCATGAATGCCAATAATACGAACAACAGCTCGAGTATTCAGACCAACGCGGCCATGCTCCAGACTTTGTTCCCGGCCATCCTCAGCCACTTTGGCGTCACCAAGGTCTTTTTCGTCTGCCACTCTAAGGGAGGGCTGGATCTCGAAGATGCCATCGCCAATCCGCAGTGGATTGGAATCGCCAGCGCCGTGCTCGAGCTCGGTACTCCCAATCAGGGAGATGCGCTGGCCAACTACATCTTCAGTCCGGCGGGCAACGCGCTGGGAACCCTCTTGGGTTTGCTTACTCCCGGTGTGCAGTCGTTGGAAATCGCCAACGTTCTGCAACTGCGCCTCCAATGGGATCCGATTTTCCAAAATGCCCAGATCCCCTTTTACACCGTGTCCGGCAACACTTATAACTGCCCGGGCGGTCCCCAAACTTGCCCAACTTATTTCAGTGGTCCCATCCTGACCACCATCACCACGCCCCCCGGAGACAAAAGCACCCCGTGCGGCCAAACCAACACGACCCCGTGCAACGATGGATTGGTAACCCATCCGGAATCGCTTTTGCCCACCACATATGCCATGGAGCTCGGGATCATCGCCGACAATCATTACGATTTGCGCATGGGCTACAACTCGTTTTCCTTCGTCAATGCACGCGTGCAAAGCCTGTGGAACGAGCAGACTGGCTTTACCCGGGTGGCCACCGGCGGCTTCGGCGATCAGAACAACTCCTGGTCCTGGTCGATGGCTTGGTTCACTCCAACAGGCAGCACAAATGGCATGCTCTACGTGGGTACCGGCCGGGAGCCCAACTGTGTGACCGGCGCCGCCAGCCTGATACAGGTCGGAGTGGGATATCCGCCCTCCATCGGTGATTGCACGCCGGACTACCACGATCTGCCGTTACAGGCCGAGATCTGGCAGTACAATCCGGCGACCAATATCTGGACGATGGTCTTCCAGTCTCCGATAGCGCCCTCGTCGGACCCCCTGAACTCCGGATTGAGCACCGTCGACTTGAAGGGCAACACTGTTGCGACCGCCAGAGATATCGGTTTCCGCGGCCTTACCGTAGTCAATGAACCGAGCGGTGTAGTGGCCCTGTATGCCGGCGCTGTCACTTCCGGAGAAATGTTCGAGTGCCACCCTCCCAGCATCGCCACGAATTGCACCCCGCAGGGTCAATGGCCGCCGCCTCGCATCCTTCGGACCACCGATGGTGTACACTGGGCCCCCATTCCGCAAAATGGAACGCTCACCACGGTGAGCGGCAGCAGCGTCTGGACTCCCGGTCAATGCGGCAGCCCGCCCCAGCCCTGCTTCCTGGGTTCACTTACCGCGAACGGCACTTACGCCAAGCCAGCCTATCCCAACTATAGCCTCCGCTCGGCCGCGCAATTGTGCAGCACGCCAGGACAGTCTTTCACCTGCACCCAGGACGGGGTGCTCTTTTTCCAGGTGGGAGACTTTCCTGGGGTGGGCCGGGCGTTCGCCAACGCTACGCGTGGGCCAGTCCGCCCACGGCCACGCTGCCCATGTGGATTTTGTCGAACTTCAACAATTTCATGTATGCGGGAACCGGCAGCCCGGCTATTACCGGGACACAGGAGCAATATGGGGTCTACTCGACGAATGGGGTTCTTAGCGGCTCTCCACCTGCTTACACCTGGAACCCGATCATCGTCGATGGGGCCTACGCCACGAATTTGATCTCCGATTTCGCGATGAGCATGCAGATATACTCGGATCCGACTTACTGCCCTCCGGCGCCAGGGGTAACCAGCCCTACAGCCTCCGGATGCCTGTACGTCGGCACCGACCGGCCGAACGAAATGGTGCGCATCCACCCCGATACGACGGGCCAGGTCCAGGTGGATCCGAACGATAGCTGGGACCTTATCGTCGGCGACCCCCGGACCATTCAACCCGGAACAGGACCGGGACAAACTCAAGCTCCCCAATATGTTGCCCCGATGAGCGGAATCGGCCAGTACTTCGACAATGGATTTACGGGACACTTCTGGAGAATGGGAGTCGGATCGCAGGGATTGTACATGGGCACTTGGGATGAGAGCACCGATAACACCTTCCAGAATCCGGCGCTCGACACGCTCTGGTCGCAGGAGTATGGCACGGATGTCTGGCGCAGCCCCGACGGCGTTCTCTGGAGCTTTGTCAGCAAAGTCGGGCTTGGAGATGGCAACAATACCGGAACCCGTAGCTCCGCCTCTACTCCATTCGGACTGTTCATGGGTACGGCTCGCGAGCAAGGCGGGACGCAGGTATTCAATGTGGATAATGGCGTTCTAGACTTCAACAAGGATGGCGTAATCGACGAAAACGACGTCAGCCTGATGCGCGCCCGGTTGAATACCAAGGCCAAGCGGCACGATCCGATGGATCTGAATGAGGACGGCAAAGTCACGGAAGCGGATGTCGAATTGCTGAGGACGCAATGCACGTATCCGCAATGCGCGGTGCCGGCCGTCAAGCCCAAAACCACGACCCTGCTGCCGCCGGTGGTGAGCTCCGAGACACTCAAAATTGGCACCACCATCTCCATTTCATGGAACGCCGTATCGGGTGCGGCGGACTACCTGGTTTACCGGATTACCTGTTCCACCAGCCAGACCACGCCCCCGCCAGCGTTGCCGGGCAAGGCAGCCGTCGCTTGCAGCCAGCCGCAGGCGCCGTCAATCTGTACCATGTTGCCGCGGGCGGTTACGCAGGCTACGCCGATCTACGGCTATCCGAGTGCGCCGGAGTTTTTGGGCCGGGTTACAAATCCCGCGTATACGGAAGCCGCGCCGAACTCGCTGCAGGCGCTATATTTTGTAGTTTCCGAGGATAGCCTCGGCAATCTCTCGAGTCCTTCCAACGTCGTGGGCGGCCCGTCGTTGGCCGCGCAGTAAACTCGGGACCGTTTCTGGCAGAGTGGGGCCGCTCCCCACTCTTTCGAGGCATTGCCTCGAAGTGAACGTCGCCCAGCGGGAAAACGATTCCGCGGGTGTTGGGCCAATTGGCAGTAGGCCATCCAACTTTGGTTGGACGGCGTCAAGATAACTTGTAACAGGAGTAAGGGAGACAAAAATAATGACGTTACGAAAAACGCTGGCTATCGCAATCGCGGTAGCGGCAATATGTTGTTTTGCGGGTTCAGGCAAGCTGCTTGCCCAGACCGGAAATACCATCACCTATACGGCTTCCGGTACATTCGGGAGTCCGGTCAGCGGTGCGGATGGACTGGAGCTGTCGGGTGAGCCATTCAGCGTCAGCATCGCGGTTAGCGCGTCCACGCCGCCGTTCAAATCAAACAAGAAGAACTGGGCTGCGTTTGACAAACTGAAGTTGACCGGGACTGTCCACTCCGGGATAGAGGGCCCCACGGCGATTAATATCGGCAGCAACGAATCGACAATCATCCAGGCGATCGATCCGGACGTCAAAGACATTTTCACGATGGAGGCTCCCGTCGCGGTGGCGGAGGTCAAGGTGACAGTCAAAGCTGTCGTGGTTATGCCCGCTGGTACGTTGAAGGACTACCTCCTCTATCCCTTCAGCGCCGTCACGCTCACTCCCGCTAATGCCACGCTTACCTATTCGAACG
>JBEKWZ010000441.1:0-4219 GCA_049512555.1 Candidatus Sulfotelmatobacter sp.
CCGGATTCTGCGGTCGCCTATATTGGGGACGATCTGCCGGACATTCCCGTCATGCGCCGAGCTGGCCTCGCCGTTGCCGTGGGTGACGCCGTCCCGGAAACGAAAGATGCGGCGCACTATACGACCACGGCCCTCGCGGGTCATGGAGCGGTTCGCGAGGCGGTTGAACTCATTCTTCGATCGAAGGGCATCTGGGAGGAGATGATCGACAAAGCGCGGGCTTGATCGAAGCCTGTCGCTTGGTCCTCGGCTAAAGTCAGCTAAAGCCGCTGCCTCTTATTGAAGTCCACGTGAATGACCTGCGCGGGCGCGGCGTACTGCAGTCGCGGCGGGTCCGCCGGCGAAGTCCGGGCAACTTGCCGCCCGCCGAACCAGTCCTGGTACCAGCGCTGAGCCGTAAGTTTGTTGAGCCAGATGATGGGATCGCACTGGCTATAGTCTTCACCGTTCGGCCCGACCCTGGGGAAGAATACGTGGATCGGCTGCTCCGATAGATATGTGAACTGCGCTTCGCCGCCGTGCTGCACCATCGGAGTGTCCATCCTCGTGTTCAGAACTCGCTGGATTTCCGGAAAACGCGGGTTGTAGTTATGGTGAGCGCCGTCGAGGAAGCTCTCGATGATCTTGTCGGCCCCGGGATTCTCGGCGTTGATGATATCGAGTAAGTCGTAGTCGGCGTGGATGTATTTGCCGTAACGCTGCGCACAAAAATAGTGCTGAGATTCTGGGCTGATGTCGACGGAGTAACCGTCCCTGCCCTCCCCGGTTTGCTCGTAATCTTGCGCCAGATGGGCTGTCGAGAATTCGTCCCAATACTTCATGGCCGCGTCCGGTCTGTCGAACTTGTCGCAGTGGTGGTAGGGATCCGCCACCAGACCGGCAATCTGATAGCGAACGTCGGTGTCATGGTTGGCGGTCTTCGCTTTGCACGAGATCGGTTTGGGAATGTAGTTGTCGTTGCCGCGGAGTTTCTCGTCGGCCCATTTGAGCGACTTGGGATTTGTCAGACGAACGAGCAGCCAGACATTTTCTTCGCGGGCTACGTTCTTGAAAACCTCGCAATCTTTGTCCCTCATGCTTTGTCCCTCATGGCCGGCTTCCAGGCTCGGCCAGGATTCTATCCCGAATTCCTGCCTTGGGCTAGAAATCTGCGGCAAGTGCGCGCGTTTCGCCGGCTGGCCAAATGGGAAGGGACTTTCGAGAAACGGCTGCCGGCAGTGGGCCGGAAATACCTCCGGGCGAGCCGCTCTCATTTGCTTGCGTCGAAAGCAGCGTCGCCAGGAATTGTCTTAAATTATTGTTGTGGGGGCGGGGCGCTTCCATCCTGTCCATCCTGGTGATGTCCCTGCCACTGTCCGCGCTTGCTTTGCATCGCATCGAATTTCTTTTGCTGGTTGGCATCCAACAGCGCCCGGATCTGGTCGTCGGAGGCCTTGTGGATGTCCATCATCTTTGCTCGGCGGTCGTCTTGCGAGAGCGAGGAATCCGATCGCAGGTCCTGCATTTTCGACTGCTCAGACTTCAAAATGTCGAGCACTTTGGGCTGCTGATCGGAGGTGAGCTTCAGTTCCTTCGTCAGTCTTTCCGTCCGCTGGGCAGGATCGAAATGGCCGCGCCCGTGTTCCGGTGGCGCGCCCGCGGGGGCGGATTGCGGTGGGGTACTGCCGCTGTCTTGCGCGACAACCAGAGGTGCGGCAGCGCAAACCGCGCCCGCCAGCATAAGCGTGAGCAAACTATTTTTGAGCATAATGTCTCCTCTTGTGAATTTGGGTCTGTTGGTATGAACCACATTATGGCCCTGGAGTTCTGCAGAAACTGCTACTTTTACGAAACTTTACCTCGACGCGGACGGGCAGGTCGCCGTTGATGAGGAACAGACAAAACTTTACTTAGACTGCTGCAGGATCAGATTATCATCGCATCCAAGAGATTAGCGCCAACAGTAGAGACTTTACGGTAGAGACACTAATGACGGCACGGTTCATGATCGCATCAACGGGGATAGTCTCCCGGGCACTGCTTGTGGGCTTGTCCCTGTCGCTCGCCGTCGATTGCGCGCACGCGCAGGGTGGATCAGCACCAGTTCAGCCCACGCAACCTCAGCCGACGCAATCTCAACCGACGCAATCGACGCAATCAGCGGGCGGAACGATTCACGGCGTTGTGAAGTCTGGAAACATGCCAATTCCGGGAGCTGCCATTTCGATCTCGGTTGCATCGTCGGATCAGAAACTTTCCACCTGGACCGATGTGGACGGCAGCTATTCCGCGGCGATTCCGTCATATGGCTCCTACATCGTGCGGGTGCAGATGATCGCATTCGCGAACAACACGCACGATGTGGTCGTCGACGCCGACCACCAGAACGTGCAGGCGAACTTTGAGTTGACGCTGCAGTCACGCACGCAAGAGGCGACCGCTCAGCCTCGACGTCCGGCGGCGCCGGCTACGGCTCAGCGCGGATTTCAGAGTCTCTCCGCGCTGCAGGGCGCGGCCAATCAGGATAGCGGCGGAAACGCGATCAGCGACGTCGTTCCTTCGGGCATGCCGGTTCCTGGTATTGATCCGAACAGTGCCACGGAATCGATCGCGGTTTCAGGGAACAGCTCTAATTCACTCAACTCAATGAGTGGAGACGAACTGCAGCAGCGCATCAACGACGCGCGGCAAAATGGAGGAGGGTTCGGGGCCGGCGGCGGATTCGGCGGCGGAGGTGGCTTCGGCGGCGGGGGTGCGGGACGGGCCATGACCATCACCGGGCGGCGCGGTTTTGACATCAATCATCCGCATGGATCGATTTACTACGGCATCGGCGATGCAGCGCTCAATGCCTCGCCTTATGCCCTGCTCGGCGAGTCCGCAAGCAAGCCAGCATATTTGCAGAACAGCTTCGGCGGGTCGGTTGGCGGGCCTCTCAATATTCCCCACATCTACCACGGCGGAACCAAGACGTTTTTCTTCGTGAATTACAACGGCAAGCGAGGGGAGAATCCGTTTGACCAATTCTCCACCGTGCCGACGGAGCTGGAGCGGGAAGGAAACTTTTCGCAGGCCCAGTACACGTCCGGCTTAGAAAAGGGGCAAACGGTCGAGATCTTCGATCCCGCGACCAATACTCCCTTCCCGAACGATACGATCCCGCAGATCAACCCTGTCGCGGCCGGATTGCTGCAATACATTCCGCTGCCGAATCTGACTCCGGCGCCGGGGCAATACCAGAATTTTCACTACGTGACTTCGACTACCAGCGACAGCGACGACCTGAACGTGCGCATCAATCACACGCTGGGCGCGGCGCCTTCCGGCGGACGCCGGGGCGGTGGTCGCGGAGCTCCGCGCAATAGTCTGACGTTTGGCTTTCACTACCATGGATCGGACTCGAACATTACGAATCCGTTTCCCAGCGTCGGCGGCAGCACTAACGTTCGCAGTTTTGACGTGCCTCTGGGCTGGGTGAAAAGCGTTGGCAAGCTGACCAACACCGTCCGGTTCGATTTCAACCGCAGTCGGACGCACACCCAGAATCTTTACGCGTTCAACCAGGACATCGACAGTGCACTGGGAATCAGTGGAGTCTCGACCAATCCGTTTGACTGGGGATTACCCAGTCTTTCATTCAGCAATTTCAATAGCCTCTCCGACGTGAATCCGCAGCTATTGCGCAACCAGACCTACACCTTTTCAGATAATGTGGTCTGGACGCACGGCAAGCACTCCTGGCGCTGGGGCGGCGACTTCCGGCGGGTTCAGCTCAATACAGAGACCAGCAGCAACGCGCGCGGCTCATTCACCTTCAGTGGCTACAACACGTCGGAACTGATCCCAAGCATACCTGGGCAACCCCCAACGCAAATGGGGGGGACGGGATACGATTTTGCCGACTTCCTGCTCGGCTTTCCGCAGTCGACGGCCGTGCAGTTCGGGCAGGACAACTATCACTTCCACGGCAATTATTGGGATTCGTATTTGCAAGACGAGTGGAAGGTTCGGGGAAATCTGACGTTAAACGTCGGCCTTCGTTACGAATACGTCTCACCGCTGACCGAAGAAAACAATCTGATCGCGAATCTTGATCTCTCGCCCGCGGTGCTGAATCCGGCGCTGGGCACGCCCGCGGTAGCGGTGGTCGTTCCCGGACAACCCGGGCCCTACAGCGGCAGCCTGCCTGCCAGCCTGGTGCGTCCCGATCGCAAGGGGTTTGCGCCTCGGGTAGGATTTG
>JBEKWZ010000442.1:0-4211 GCA_049512555.1 Candidatus Sulfotelmatobacter sp.
GCTGCTAGTGGTGCAGGCCGCGGTTTTGGCGCGCGAACTGGGAGGGCGCCGTTACGCCGTGCTGCTCAGCGCGGTCTGCGCCGTCATCGCGCCGCAGTATCTTTCGAACGGCAGCCTTCTGGGCACAAACTGTCTCGAACCAAACCTGTGGATGGGCTGCGCCTATTTTTTCATCCTCGGGGTGAAGAAGAATCAGCCGCGGTACTGGCTGTGGTTTGGCGTAGTCGCCGGACTCGGCATGGAGGAAAAGTATTCCATTGCCGTCTTCGGGTTCGGGATGGTCGTGGGCCTGCTGCTGAGTGCGCAACGTCGGGCGTTTCTCAATAAATGGATCTGGCTGGGTGGGGTCGCCGCTTTTCTCATCTTTCTGCCCAATTTGCTGTGGAACATTCACTACGACTGGCCGTTTGTGCAACTGATTCGCAACATCAAGGCGGAGGGCCGCGATGTTGTATTGGGGCCAGCGCAGTTCTTCTTGCAACAGACTCTGCTGGTGAATCCTTTAACGGCGCCCCTCTGGCTGGCAGGATTGTTTGCGCTTCTGTTTTGGCCGCGGCTGAAGCCTTATCGCGCGCTGGGCTGGTGCTATCTGGTCTGCTACGCGGTTTTCTATGGGCTGCACGGAAAAAACTACTATCTGGCGCCGGTCTATCCCATGCTGCTGGCGGCGGGAGCGATGGTGCTTGAGTCTGCACTCGATCGTTCTTCAGTCGATCGTTCTGCACTCGATAGTAAGAAAGGCGCCCGGCCTCGGCTGCAGTGGTTGAAGCCCGTGATCGTGCTTCTGTTGCTCGCGAACGGGGCGTATCTCGCGCCCATCGTTATTCCCATGCTTTCGCCCGATCACTTCCTCGCCTACGCGAAATCTCTCCCGTTCAAACTCCCGGTGATGGAGCACGCCCATGCCCGCGCGGCGCTGCCGCAGTGGTATTCCGACCAGTTCGGCTGGCAAGAGATTGTCGATGAAACGGCGGTCGCCTGGAACCGGCTGGCGCCCGACGAGCGGAAAGACTGCGGCATCTTTGCCCAGGATTACGGGCAGGCCGGGGCCATCGACTTTCTCGGCCGTGGCGCTGGCTTGCCGGCTTCGCTCAGTGGCCATCAGACATGGTTTCTGTGGGGGCCGCGTGAATACTCCGGCAACTGTCTCATCGTGCTCGATGACAGAAGAGAAAGTCTGGAAAAGCTTTTCAATCAAGTCGAATACGTTGGCACTTCCGCCGCGAGTCCTTACGCGCTGGAGCAGCAGATTGACGTCTACATTTGCCGAGGCGCAAAGTTCGGGACGCTGACTCAGATCTGGCCGCGGTTGAAACACTGGCGATAGCCTGCGGCCGAACCGCTGTTGCGGCGTGAATCCTAGGTAGTGCCTCGGTTTGAATCTAGGGGAGAGGACTGAAGATTACCCGCAGCAGGAAAGAGAAGAAGCCGTAGCGGGCGATGCAGTACACGCTCCCAAGGACCACGAAGGCTATGAGAATCAACTGCGCCCATCTTGGGAGTTTGTCCACGAGTCTATCTATGGCCCTTGAAATCGGTCCCATGATAGCCATCCTTTCAGAAAATGGGCTCCCGACGACTGTTTGTATCTTTCTGCCGTATGACTAGCGCAACGGAGGCGTAGGAACCGGCCTCGCGGAAAGCCACGCCGCCGCCGTCAAACACAATGCAATCACGATTGAGAAAACGATGGGCAGGAGAAACAGGTATTTCCAGCTCACCACCGTGATAGCGGCGAAGCAAAGAGCGAATGCCCAGGCAGTACCGCGCATGAGCGCCAAAGTCGCAGCCGGAAGGCCGCCGAGCTGCCACGCCAATATCGCCGCGAATACATAAAACACTCCAACGGAGAATCCGGCCGCCTCAAATATCTCCCAATAGGTGCGCGTGAACCCCTGTACTTCAAAGTGAATGGACCGCATTGAGCCGAGCAGGGCATCCACTCCCCATTGCGGATCCGACTGGCGAAAACCGAGGGTATGTCCTACCGCGAAAAACAGCAGAAGAACCGCTGCGACCCGATAAAATAAAGATGCTCGCATTCTTGCCTCCAGAGATCACGGCAGCGGACACCGCTATCCTGCCGCGCAAGCACAAAACTGTACCATTAACATCCAACCCTCCCTTGCCGCACCTTCGCTGCGGGTTGTAGCATCAATACGTTTAGGCCTTCATATTCAGGAAACCAGTTCAGAAACTCCCAGGAGAAATCATGGCTACCGATACATTGACCAGTCCCGACACGCTCAGCTACGGCACGACCAAAGTTTTCAAGAATTTCATTGACGGCGAGTGGGTCGACGCCTCGACGGGCGAGACGTTTGAGAATCGTAATCCTGCCGACACTCGCGATCTGGTCGGCATCTTCCAGAGGTCGGCCAAGGCTGACGTGGATGCCGCTGTCGCCGCCGCCAAGCGCGCTTTCGCCAAGTGGCGTCTGATGCCCGCCCCGCGCCGGGCTGAGATTGTTTTCCGGGCCGCGGAAATTCTGATCGGACGCAAGGAAGAATATGCCCGGGAGATGACCCGCGAAATGGGCAAGGTTCTGGCTGAAACGCGCGGCGACGTGCAGGAGGCGATTGACGCCGCCTATTACAACGCCGGCGAAGGCCGCCGCCTCTTCGGTCCTACGGTGCCTTCGGAAATGCCGAACAAGTTTGCCATGGCCGTGCGGCAGCCCATCGGGGTCTGCGGCATGATCACGCCGTGGAATTTCCCCATGGCAATTTCTTCGTGGAAATTGCTGCCGGCCATCGTGTGCGGCAACACCTGCGTCATCAAGCCGGCGCAGGACACGCCGCTTTCCACATTTAATCTCGTCCGCGCTCTCACCGACGCCGGTCTACCCAAGGGCGTGATCAATGTCGTGGCGGGATTTGGCGTGGAGGTCGGCACTCCGCTGGCTGAGCACCCCGACGTGCGCGCGATCTCGCTGACCGGGTCCTCCGCGGTCGGCCGCATTATCGGAGGGATCGCGGCGCAGAGTTTCAAGCACTGCTCGCTTGAACTGGGCGGCAAGAATCCCATGATCGTTCTCGACGACGCAAACCTCGATCTCGCCATTGAAGGCGGGCTCTGGGGAGCGTTCGGCACCACCGGCCAGCGCTGCACCGCGACCAGTCGGATGATTGTTCAGAAAGGCGTGTACCGGGAATTCGTCGAGCGCCTGGTCGAACGCGCGAAGAAATTAAAGGTCGGCAACGGCCTGGATGAGACCGTTCAGATGGGCCCGGCCGTCAACGAGAAACAGCTGCAGACCGACCTGAGCTACGTCGAGATCGGCAAGAACGAAGGCGCGAAGCTGGTGTGCGGCGGCAACCGTCTCGATCAGGGCTACTACCAGTACGGCTGGTTCATGCAGCCGACCGTATTTACTGACGTCGACCCGAAAATGCGCATCGCGCAGGAAGAGATCTTTGGCCCCGTGGTTGCGATTATTCCTTGCGACGATCTCGATGACGCTATTGAAATCGCCAATGGAATCGAGTACGGCCTGTCGTCGGCGCTCTACACCAAGGATGTGAACAAGGCGTTCTCGGCGATCCGCGACCTGTATGCCGGCATTACCTACATCAACGCGCCAACGATTGGGGCGGAAGTGCATCTGCCATTCGGCGGCACCAAGGCGACCGGCAACGGCCACCGCGAAGGCGGCATTGGCGCGATTGACTTCTACACCGAGTGGAAGTCGGTCTACGTCGACTACTCCGATAAGCTGCAGAAAGCGCAGATCGACCGGGAAGACTGAAGACCTTTAACCACAGAGGACACAGAGAAACACAGAGGAAACCTTGAGGCTTTGAATCCTCAGTGCTCCCCTGTGCCCTCTGTGGTTAAGGTTCTTCCTTTGGGTTCGCCGATTTCTCCTGGGTTTCGGCAGCCCGCGCAAGTTAAAGCTTCCTCATACCCGCTCGCGGAGCCCCTCCCGGACGGTACCTCGGTAATCTTGCCCGGATACCCTCCAGCACCTACCGTGAGCACTGGGGATTTCAATCGGGTCGGGGTCTTGCCACGGGTGTTGTCATGCGGTTCCGCCGGCAAAGTGAAAAAATCCAGATGATTCCACGAAAGTTCTCGTTCGCCCTTCTTCCGCTGGCGCTCTGCCTGACGGCCGTTTTCGTTTCCCCGTCGCTGGCGCAGAAGGCCGACCGCAAAGTCCTTGTGACCGTTAAACCCGAGTACCCTGAACTCCTGCGACACGCGCAGGTGGG
>JBEKWZ010000443.1:0-4200 GCA_049512555.1 Candidatus Sulfotelmatobacter sp.
CTCGATGCTGGCTCCCCAACCCATCCCGGTCTGGTCACTTGTGGTTTGCGCGGGTCGCTTTCTTGAAGGCGCAGGCGAAGTGGAAGAAGTTTGGCCGTTCACATCAAAGGTTTGGGCAGCGCTGGCAGTGGCAGTGGCTGTGGCAATGATCAAGACGGCAAACCGCACCGAGCTCCTGAACACCAAACTTCTGAACGCTGAGGCCACCATTTCTCCTGCCAGACGTTAATGTCTGATCTCCGGCTGCTGGCGTTCGGGGTACAAATCTGCCCTGCCGTTGTCGCTGAGATGCAAGAAGGTCCCGGTCTGGTTGGGCACCCTTTGCACATGCGACAGGCAACCTCCAAAATACCTCCCAACCGTTGCCCGGCTTACAGGAATCAAACACTTCGACGCAATGAGAGACCACCAGGAAAAATCTGTGCTCCCCACTGAGACGAGCCTTTGGCAACGTCCGATTCCGGTTGCGGCCATCGTCTTGTTGGCGCTCGCGATTCACGGGCCGTTGCTCGTAATGCAGCTGCCGGCGACGACGTCCTACGATGCGAACTTGCACATCTTTTTTGCGTCGCACTATGCTCATCACTGGTTCAATCCCTGGAACGAAAAGTGGTTTGCCGGCTTCTCCCAAACCACCTACCCTCCGCTGACTCACCAGTGGATCGCACTGCTTTCCTATATCGTGGGGCTCACCGAGGCGTTCATGCTGGTGCAATTGGCCGCCGTGGTTCTGTTGGCGGTGGGCGCGTACCGGTTCGCACAGCTTTGGGTGGACGACCGCGCCGCCAGTTATGCCGGAGTGCTGGCCGTGTTCGCTGGCAGCATCGCATTTCTTGTTTACTCGGCCGGGCAGTTACCGACCACGATGTCGGCGGCGTTGTATTTTCTCGCTCTGCCTTATTTCTATTCGTGGTGCATATCAGCGAGCTGGCGATCGCTGTTGAAGGGGATAGCACTCGCGTTGGCCGCCGCATCGGCCCATCACGTCACGCTCATCTTCGGCTCCGTGCTGTTTGCGGCGCCGGTCTTGTGGCTGGCGTGGTACGACCGACACGAAAACGACAGACACGAAGAGGAGCAGCCCGGTGCCCCGATCATTGGACGCGGTGTGCTGTTCGCCGCGATTGCTGCAGTGGGGATTGGCGTCGTCCTCTTGCCGTACTGGATTGCGATCATCCGGCACCCCATCGACCAGATGCCCATCCCGCACGCCAGCCGCTCGAACTTCCTGATGAATTGGATCTACGGCATGAATTATTTCATCGTGCCGTATGGCGCTTTGATCCTGGCGTTGCCCTTTATCGTGATCAAGGGTGCATCGAATCCGCGGTTGCGAGTGCTGCTGCTTGCGTTCTGGGTTACCTTCCTGATTGCGCTGGGTGGCACAACTCCCGTCCCGCGCTGGATATTTGGCCGGGCTTTCGAGATTCTCACTTACGAGCGCTTCACGCTGTGGGCAACGGTGCTGGCTCTGCCGATTGTAGGGTTGCTGGTCGAGCAACTCATCGATCGTTTTCCACGCCGGGGGGCAATCGGCGTCAGTGCAGCCGCCGTTGCGAGCCTGGCGCTCGCGATGGGTTGGCTGACATGGAGCCCGTTTCGAACGTTTAGTTCGCTCAATGTGGACTCAGTGGTCGCATTCCTGAATCGCGATGGCCACGATCAGTACCGCTATCTCACGCTGGGATTCGGCAATGCCCTCCCCAAGGTTTCGACGTATGCCAGCGCGGGAAGCGTGGATGGCGAATACAACTCGGCTCGCTTGTTGCCCGAGATGACCCGTTACGGCGCGGCGCAATTAACCAACGCAAAGTTCTTCGGCGTGGCCGGCATGGATTCGCTCCGCGCCATGCTTCAGCATGCCAACCATTACGGTCTGAAATTCATTTTTGTGCACGATCCGTTCTATGAGCCTCTGCTGGTCTTCGGCGGATGGCGCCAGGTCGAGAGTTATGACTCCGGTGCGATTACCGTATGGTCCAAGGATGACGCGGTTCCTGCGCGCCCGATTCCGTCCGATGCCATGCCGGCCCCGTGGGAAGGGTTGATCTGGGGCATTCTACCCATTGGCAGCAGCTTCCTGGCGATTCTGTTTTTGTGGTTGCTGGTCGAACCCCGCCGCATACAGCTCGAACCGCTCAACATGCATGAAGAGACCGAGCTTCCCAGGGAAACACTGGAAAGCGTTTATGCCCATGAGGTGCGCTCATGAAGTGGGGACTTGCGGGTTTTCTCGCGATTGCGACCGCAGTGCTGGTTGGCTTTGCCTGGCTGCAGTCGGGGGGACTGAAGCAGCATGCCATGTTCTCCGCTGCGACTCCCGAAGAGGCGGTGCAGGCCCTGATGAGCCAGCTCCAGGCTCACGACTACCAGCAAGCCTATGCATCGCTCGATCGCAGTAGCGATACAGATCTGGCATCCTTCATTCGCGAGATGGCGGGAAGCGACGGCAGCTTGCGCACCTACTCTTCGCTGCAGACCGCGGAAGTTTCGCCGCTGCACGCCGATCACGACGAGGCCCTGGTCCGCTTGCGGATGAATTGGTCGAGCGCGCTCGGCTCAATCGACGATGTTCGGGATTTACGCGTGCGCCGCGACGGTTCAGTCTGGCGCGTGGTGTGGCCGAAACCGGCGTTTTCCACGGTGCCCCCACAGGTGGTGTCGGTGAACTACTTGAGCTGGGACGTCATCGGCCGCAACGCATCGCAGACATGGGGAGCACAGGACGTAGACTCGCCGAAAGTGCGCATCACGTCGATGAACGCGATCTCGCGCCCCGGCCGCGTAGTGATTCTCGGGGAAGTCGAGAATGAAGATACGGTTCCCGCGTATTTGAACGTGAATGCGACGCTGCTGAAAGCGGACGGCTCTGCCATCGAAGAAGAAGGCAGTTTCGATCTCATCTCGCACGTGCTGCTCCCCAAGCAGGTTTCGCCTTATCGCATTGACTTTCCGGGTGTTCGCATGGATGCGGTGAAGAGTGTGCGCATGGACGCTCGCGCGCTTCTGGTCCCGGCCAGCGCTGATCCGGTAATTGCGGTCACCGACCAGGCGGTGAGCAAAGATGGATTGAACCGAAACGTGCTCAAGGGCGAATTGGTGAATCAAAGCGGGCGCCCCGTCAACATTGCACAGGTTCTGGCAGCCTATTACGACAACTTCGGGAAAGTAATCTGGGTCTCGGATGGTTATGTCGATCAGGCGCTCATGCCGCAGGTGCCCGTAGCCTTTGCCGTCGACATCCCGGATGACATCGCGGCGCGGCTGAAGAACTATCGCGTCATCGTCAATCACTACTCGCGGTCGAGCAACTAGCATGAAGCGAATCCCCGAAAACGGTTTCGCACCGTTCACGCGCCTCGCCCTGTTGGCTTTGTTATGCGCGTTGCCGGGTTGGGCACAGACTGCGGAACTGCAGGTGCCTGCCGCGGTGGAAGCGGGTCGGGGCTTCACCATCCCTCTTGCAGGTTCCGGGCAAGCCACTTTCTATCTCCTCGGGCCCGACCATGTTGTGAAACGCAGTGTGAGTCTCGGAGACGATCTTCAGATTCAATCCGGCGATGTGCAGGCCGCGGGACGCTATCAGGTAGTTGTCTGCAGTTCAACATGCAATTCCGCCATGTTTGAGGTAAAGGCCGCGCAGCCTGCGCATCTGAGCTTCTTTCTACATCCTTCGCGCGTGCCTGTCTCCACTCGCGATTCAATCGATGCCACTGCGTTTGTGTTCGACCAGTATTTCAATGTGGTTTGGAATCCGGCTGCAGTCGATTTCCGAATCACTCCGGCCAGTGGAGCGGGCTTCTCGCGGCGAGGGTCCACACGGAACGGTGTGGCCTGGATGCGCATGGACTCTACGCCGCATGAGGGGCGGGTTCAGGTGACCGCGGTCCTGGGGAACGTGGAAGAAGCCAGAGTGATTCAACAGGTCGCGGCGGAGGCCTGCGGATTGCGCATGAAAGCTGTTGGGAGCCGGAATGGGGTGAGTCTGGAAACCGATCCGGTGCGCGATTGCAGCGGCAACCCACTTCCCGACGGCACCATCGTTTCATTCACCAAAATTGACCAGTTGGGCAAAAGCACGGTGGACACGCCAATCAAGAAAGGCATCGCGCGGGTGCAGTTCAGCCTGCACGGGCGAGCGCAGATCAGCGTCGCGTGCGGCGTGGTGCTGGGCAATGAAGTCGCTCTTAATGGAGGACT
>JBEKWZ010000444.1:0-4194 GCA_049512555.1 Candidatus Sulfotelmatobacter sp.
CAATCGAGACGAGCCGGGCAGACGAACCGAGCAGGCTAACTCTGCGGACAAAACAAATGCGGCCGGGCCAGCCACCCGACCGCATCGTTCGTGGATTCCTGCTTGCCTTGTCACCGCTGGGCGACGGAATGACCGCTTCAGTCCGGCAACGCCCGCCGCTCTCTCGAGCGAAGAAGCGCCGCCTTGGCCAAAGCGAGTTGCCCATTCGTCATCTTGCGATGACAAAGGCGCAACCGCTGCGGCGGCCAGCGGCCCTTGTTTCCTGCTCCCTGCCTCCGCTCCAAAGAGCGCAAGGACAACGAGCAAGAGGGGGAGGCCGCAACGCCCGGGCAACCAGTCGCGCTCGCGCGCGTTTCTGATCTGTCCCCCGGCAATTCACCCTCGAGAATCGCCGGTTGCCGCTGGCTCTGCCGCAATCATCCGGCAAGCACAGGAACTCTCACGTTTCGCTGAACCCACTCTCAGCCACTTCGTTGCGCCCCGCAACCGAAAAAACTTCCCCCCTTGTGCAGAAACTGTGGACGATGTGTCTTCCCTGTGGAAGCCCGAGGAAAACTGAGAATAAATATTTACGCACGACCCCGCAGGCCCACACTCAACCAAGTTGTCATTCCGAATCGCGCAGAAAGCGCGGTGAGGAACCTGCTTTCCCGCGCAGTCGACACAGCCCACCCTTCGCAAAGTACGCGAAGAGTGGCGCACCCACCGCGTCATCGCTGCAAACGAAACCAAAAGCCTGGGGAGCTCAGCGAGAAGGAGCACGACCGGGAAGGGCACGACTTCCAGTCGTGCCGCAAACGACTCACTCAAAGCCCCGGCTTTAGCCGCTGCGGGTTTCGTGGAAGAGTGGCGCTTCAGCGCCGCGTAAACCGCCTATAAAATCAATATGGGCTTCAGCCCCTGACGATCTGCTGGGTGTCCCATCCTTGCGCTTTTTGCAACGATGGGTCGCGATGCCGCCGACAGAAAGGTTTCCAGCTCCCGCAAACACCCGGAAGACTCATCCGTTGTCATTCCGAATCGCGCAGAAAGCGCGGTGAGGAACCTGCTTTACTCACGTAGCAGACGAAGCCAACAAATCCTATCCATCCTCGGGCTCTTTCTGTGGACGCGGATAATTGCCTTCAAGACACCGCCGGGCAAAATTCGCAGCCGCCTCCATCCGCTCCACCGCATTCGTAGGAAACCGTCCAGACGTAGCGACCTGCGCACCCGCCTCCTCGGCGCCACTCTCGCTAGCCTCGCCCACTTCCGCAGCCTCACGCAAAAGATGCCACGCCTCGCGGTACCCCTCGTACTTCCCTCCCTGCGTCAACAAAGAAATCGACTTCATTCCCCGAATCGCTTTCGCCGGAATGATGTACCACGCATCTTCCGGAACCACATAAGCCGCCAGAAAATCGAACGCCCCCGACCGATACGGCTTGCCGCTACTACACGTCGAGCAGGCATAGCCTTGCCCGTTCCTCAGCTCCGAAATCGTGCACTTCACCTGCACCGCCAAAAACTTTCCCGGCCGTCCCACCACACAATCAAAACTTTCGGAATCGCCCCAAGGCTTGCTCACCGGCAGCTCGTGCTCGCTGGCCCGCCCCATGAACACCGATTCCGCCCACTCCCCGCGCATCTTCTTGTCCTTGATAATTCTCGGCTTCCGCTTTTTCATCCGACACCCTCAAAACGAAAAAGGCAGCATCCGGAGAAACCCGCGAATGCCGCCTCATCCCTCGATTCGACAAGAATGAAAAGTCAGAGGCAAGAGAAACGAAAGAAAAAGCGGAAACGATTCCCAAAATGGGAACCCACCGCCGCTGAGGGTTTCGTGGAAGAGCGGCGCTTTAGCGCCGCGTAAGCCGCCTATAAAATCAATATGGGCTTTAGCCCCTGACGATCTACCCATGGGCGGGTACAACCAACTGAACTCCGCGGATGTACTTGGAGGTTGAGATGTCTAAGCAGGTGCAGCAGGAACCAACAGAACTGCGAGCGTTCAACTACGACACTATCGCCGCACCTATTGACGGCCTGCTCTTCAACGTTGACCGCGATCTTCAGCGACGAATAGCCAATCATCACGCGGCAGGGGAACGTGTCAAGGCGCGGAGCGTGGAGATGACGCTCATGTTCTTGCGCTACGCCAAGATCGCCTACAACGCCGTAAGGTTTCTGAGCGCGGACACTCCGCCAGATCCCGCGAGGAAACCGGTCTATGCAGTCATCATTCCGAACGTAAATCGCCAACTCATCGACATTCTCTCCACCCTCGTCTTTATGCTCGACGACTTGGTACCTCGGCACAACTGGTACGAGCGATCGGGGTACCGGGGAATGAGAGAACAGTACACCTTATACAGCAAGGCCTATGGGAGTGACCCGGTTTGGCAGGCGCACCTCAAGAGTCTAGCCGCCGCGATCGTCAACGCCGCGACGACCTTGGATATCTCCCCGGAAGATCAGCAGGACCCTGACCGTATCAAGTATTGGCCTACTCCCAATCAAATAAACAAGAAAATCAAGACCAAGAGCCAGGATTTCTTGCGATACCTCATAACATGGCTTTGGGGCGATACCTCGGAACAGGCCCATTTTGCCTGCAACGGAATGTTTACATTGGCCCCCTATATCTATGGGGACCTCTTGGATGAAAAAGACCGTGAAAGGGTAAATGACCGACTGATTCATCAGTATCATTACGAGCACTTCAGCCGCACAGTGATTTTGGTACTGGCCATTGCCACTGAGATCGACAATTATTTTGCGCTGAAAAATAAGCCTCAGCTATGTGGTATTTGGACGGCGTTTATCAAGCAAACTGAAATACCAGGAGTTGAGTCAGAGGCAAAGGAGATGTACGACCTGCGGTACAAGAGCTTCCTAGAGCTTCCTTAGGGGTTGGCCACCTTTGCAATCACGGCTAAGGCCGCCCATCCGTCCCAGACACGCTGGCAGAGTGCGGGCACAAAAAGCAAAAGCCCCGAGATTCCTCGGGGCTTGCGTGATATTGAACGATGCCTGCCAACACAATCGTACCAGCTCAGTTCGGTATGTCAACCAAGATTCTTCAAATCCGAGTGACCTCAGAGGGTGAGGGAATCGAACCCTAGTGGCTGAAAACCACTCGGATGCTTGGCAGGCACCGTCCAGTACCCACTGGAACCACCCTCTAAACGATGGCCTGCTACACCAGAGATTCTATGAGCGCCGAACGCAAATTCGACAAACGAATTCGGAAAAGGAGCACCTGCTTCCCGAATCGGAAATATCGGCAAAAGGAAAGGCACGGTCGAAGCCGTGCCTCGCAAATCCGCGCGAATCCGTGGCGACGAAGTTCTAGTCCCTTACGCCGTCCATAAATGCGCGCAGCTTCCGCGACCTTGACGGATGGCGCAGCTTGCGCAGCGCTTTGGCTTCGATCTGGCGGATGCGTTCGCGGGTTACGGCGAAGCTTTGGCCGACTTCTTCGAGGGTGTGCTCGCTCCCGTCTTCGAGGCCGAAGCGCATCTTGATGACTTTTTCTTCGCGCGGGGTCAGCGTGCGCAGGACCTGTCCAGTCTGGTCCTTGAGGTTCACGTTGATGACGGCCTCGGCGGGAGAAACTACGCCGCGGTCTTCGATGAAGTCGCCGAGATGCGAATCTTCCTCTTCGCCGATGGGGGTTTCGAGGGAGATGGGCTCCTGCGCGATCTTGAGCACCTTGCGGACCTTGGCCACCGGAATATCCATGCGGCGGGCGATTTCCTCGCTCGAAGGCTCGCGGCCCAGCTCCTGCACAAGCTGGCGGCTGGTGCGGATGAGCTTGTTGATGGTCTCGATCATGTGCACGGGAATACGAATCGTGCGGGCCTGGTCCGCGATGGCGCGGGTGATGGCCTGGCGAATCCACCACGTGGCGTATGTCGAGAACTTGTAGCCGCGGCGATATTCGAACTTATCGACCGCTTTCATGAGGCCGATGTTGCCTTCCTGAATCAGGTCGAGGAACTGCAGGCCGCGGTTGGTGTACTTCTTGGCGATGGAGACTACCAGCCGGAGGTTGGCTTCAATCAGCTCCCGCTTGGCCTGCTCGGCGTCCATGTCGCCCTGGATCATCTCGCGCTGGGTGCGCTTAAGTTCGGCGATGGAGACGCCGGCGTCGCCCTCGATTTTCTCGAGATCGACGCGGCAGTTTTTCTGCTGACGGCGATACTCCTTCTT
>JBEKWZ010000445.1:0-4190 GCA_049512555.1 Candidatus Sulfotelmatobacter sp.
CGACCGGAAGATCATCGGTGAGTCCGAGGAGCGCTCCATCGGTTTGAGCCCATTTGTCTTCGACGGCGTCGTGCTCCCTTCGCCAACAGAGATAGAGCGACGTTTCACGATCACTTCATTCAATCCCGAGAACCACTACCTAATCCCCTTCGAGGATGCCGAGAAAGGGCTAAGTCCGGAGGGATACAGCGGCGGAGCCACTTGGTGGGAAAGCGACAAGCTGCCAATTGTTTGGGCACCGACGTTCAAATTTGCCGGCATCTGCTCCGTGTCGTACGAAAAAGGCGCCAAAGAGCAGGTCATAAAAGCCTCAGCAGTGAGACGTTTCCTATGGGAGGTATTCGGGTCCGTATGAGGACACCGGTGACGTTAAATGTCTGGACCCACCCCGCCTCCTTTACTTTCAACAGCTTAGCTCCGTATAATCCCCCACGTCACCGCTAAACCCTGAATTTGCACCATTCGTTGGGATATGGATGCGCCATTCCTCAGGGCTGCAATAGGATAGGCGTAGTCAAAAACCCAGGGAAAAGTGTAGTCAGGAACCCAGGTCGGTAAGACTTGGAGCATTTCCCAGGGAGAGCTGCAGGTTTTGGATGATACTCTCAGGTTCATCCAGGGCACGGTTAGCAGAGCAGGATTGCAGGTTGTGGGATAGCTGTAACTATTGTGGGCTGGTTGCTATCCAACGAAAGAGAAGAGAGAAGCGGGTTCCTCACCGGTCTTTCCGACCGGTTCGGAATGACAACAGTGGAACAAAAAGCGGTTCAAGAACTAAAGAAAAGCACGAGAAGCCAGAAGTTTTGGCCAAAAGCTAAAAGCCAGGAGCTAGAAGCTACCATGCGCAAGCCGATTAAGTACGTTGAAAAAGCAGCCGTTGTCGCCGCCAAGGGAACCTGGGCGGTATTCGATCGCTTGAACCGAATCAAGCCGAATCCGTCGCCCACGCCGAAGTGGTCGGAAAAGCCGCTGCTGAAGTCGTACGAAAAGTCGAAGCCTCCGCTGGGCTGGCCGCGGACGACCGATTCGCTGTGCCCCAAGTGCGTGCCGGAAATCCGGCAGCAGATTCTCGACGGGCACCTGCCGCATGAAGTGCTGATGAACGAGAAGGTCGGCGAGATCAAGGCGCAGATCGTCGAACGCGATGGCAGGATTCTGATGGTGAAGGACTGCCCCACGCACGGGCACTTTGAAGACGTGATGTCGATCGATACCGCGTTCTCGCAGCATCTGGAGGAAGTGTTCCCGGGGCGCGATATTACGGCGCATAACGACGAGAAGCTGCATCATCACGGGTCTTCTACCGTGAAATATGGACGCGGGTCGGTGCTGACCATCGACCTGACCAACCGCTGCAACATGATGTGCGATCCCTGCTTCATGGACGCGAACCAGGTTGGGTTTGTGCACGAGCTGACCTGGGAAGAAATCAAGACCATGCTCGACAACGCCATCACCATCAAGCCACGACGGCAGATGAGTGTGCAGTTCTCCGGTGGCGAGCCCACGTTGTCGCCGTACTTCCTCGATGCGGTGCGCTACGCCCGCAAGGTTGGATACAACTCGGTACAGGCTGCGACCAACGGAATCGAATTCGCGAAGAGTTTCGAATTCTGCCAGCAGGCAGTTGAAGCCGGCATGCGCTATGCGTATCTGCAGTTTGACGGCATCGGCAACGCAGCCAACGCACATCGCCTGGTCGGCAACTTGTTTGATGTGAAGTTGAAGGCGATCGAGAACTTGCACAAGGCCGGCGTTGAAATCGTTCCGGTGGTTACGATCGTGAACGGCATCAACAACGAGCAGGTAGGAAGAATCATCAAGTTCGCGTTGGATAATCCGAAGACGATCAGCTTCCTCAGCTTCCAGCCGGTCAGCTTTACCGGCCGCGACGAAGCTGTAACCGACGATCGCCGCGCCGCCCAACGCTACACCCTAAGCCACCTGGCGCATGACGTAAAAAATCAGACTGGCCTCGGCGAGCCTACGCGCGACTGGTTCCCGATCTCGTTCATGGGAACATTTTCAGACTGGGCAGATTTAATGCACGTCAATGACCCCAAAAACGACTGGGGCCAACTATCATGCGGCTGTCACCCGAATTGCGGGACTGGCATGGCTGTCATGATTGATAAGGAAACCAAGGAAGCGGTGCCCGTCACGGCGTTTCTGCATGGGGATCAGCTGGCGAAAGATATTGCCAAGGTGAACGACGCGGCGCGCGGGAAATTCTGGACCGGGTTCGGAATGGCGCTGTGCCTGATGAAGAATTACGATCCGTTCCAGGCGCCGACGCACTTCAAGTTGACGGACCTGCTGAAGAAGTTCGACAAGAACTATCACATTACGGGAAAAGACTACGGCAAGGTTGGCCCAGACCGCACGGTGGACGACGTGATGAAGCGGCGCACTACGGACCGGTGGAACTTCCTGTTTATTGCCGGAATGTGGTTCCAGGATCTGTTCAATTACGACTTCCGGCGGACCGAGCAGTGCATTATTCCGTACGCGACGCAGGAAGGCGAGATTTCGTTCTGTGCTTACAACACGGGCGTGGGCTGGCGGAACATCATCGAGAAGATGCACATGACGGCCACGCTGACCAAGTGGTACGAAGAACACGGGCGGCATGAGATTTTCGCGGGTGGCAAGAAAGTGCAGATGGAAAAGCAGGAAACGGCCACTGAGTACCTGAACCTGCGCGAAGAAATCGTGACCACCGAACTGCAGCACGATCTGGACAACAAGGGCATCGCGAAGAACGCACGCGAAGAAAAAGTGCGGGCGCGGGATGCGAAGCAGAAGGCGACTGCCGATGCGAAAGCTGAGGCCCGCGGGCCGCAGATCAATGATGAGGCTTACAACGCACGCATGGCTGCGATGTATCGCGAAGTCGTGCTGAAGGAGAAACCAGTCGTGGCCGAGAACGGATTCATTCCGCTCGGGGCGCTGACCAACCCGAACGGGAATGGAAATGGAAACGGGGCTCAGGCTGTTAAGCCGGAGATTGCGGAGCCGGTGGCGGGAGACTAGCTCTCAGTTGTCAGCTCTCAGCTTCCCAGTAAACCAAGATGGGCCGCCTTCGGGCGGACCGGTTCTTTTGGGGGCAAGAAATGTACAAATTCGTGACATGGCGCTGACAATGTGGTGACCGCAGGCGGCCTAGCATGGGGGCGGCTGATCAGAGCAATGTGATTTGAGTGCGAAGAGTCCTGCACCGTCACTCCCCTGCCTTTGATCCAGCACTACAAAGGAGATCCACATGCAGCGTCGCACCGCTTCTTTCACACTTGCGCTGGGACTTGCGCTGATGTTCGCATCGAGCGCGGCCATGGCACAGTATCAAATCAAGAGTCTGGTTTCGAATCAGGTAGGGCAAGCCAAACAGGACGATCCGCTGCTGGTGAATGCGTGGGGGCTGGCGCGTTCGCCCGGCTCGCCATTCTGGATCAGCGACAACGGATCGGGTTGGTCGACGCTGTACACCGGCGCCGGCGTCAAACAAGGGTTGCAAGTGACCATTCCAGCGGCGAGCGGAAGCGGGCCGGGCCAACCGACGGGGATCGTGTTCAACGGATCGGGAGGGTTTGCGGTGGGAGGAAACACGTCGCTCTTCATCTTTGCCACCTTCGACGGAGCCATCGCGGGTTGGGCGCCGGGATCGAATCCCAACGCGGCGATTATTGCCGTGAACAACTCGGGTACGTTAGCGCAGTACACAGGGCTGGCGATATCGAGTCACGCATCGGGAAACTTTCTGTATGCGGCCGATGCCTGGAATAACAAGGTCGACATCTACGACAGCAGCTGGAACTGGGTGAAGTCGTTCACCGATCCGACTATACCGGCGGGATTTGCGCCGTTCGGAATTCAGGATATTGACGGGCTTTTGTTCGTTTCGTTCGCAGCGCAGTCGGGAGCGACGGGGGGAGTGATTGATATTTACAGCGAAGATGGAACGTGGCTGAAGCAACTGACCGAAGGAGGGCCGCTAAACCAGCCGTGGGCCTTTGCCGCTGCGCCGAAGAATTTTGGACCGCTCAGCAACACGCTGCTGATCGGGAACGACAACGGCGGGGGTTCGACGATCAACGCGTTCAACGTGCTTACCGGGCAATTCGTGGGCACGGTGAAAGATGTGAACGGGAAGCCCATCAAGATCGACCAGTTGTGGGGGCTTGAGTTTGGCG
>JBEKWZ010000446.1:0-4187 GCA_049512555.1 Candidatus Sulfotelmatobacter sp.
TCGTTCGTCCCCTGGTCCACTCGCTATCGTTCGCCGCTCGTCAGAATTAGAAGCAGCGAACATCGACTATTGCGATTCTAGCGGCAAGGCGCAAATCGGGCAATGGCCGCCTTATTCCAAGCGTTGGTTACCATAACACAACGTCAATCCTTTGTTTGGTTACGATCGTCGTCTGCACTCGCGTCCGCAGAGGCACGCGCCTCTCCCGGCCTGGGCTCCGGTGTTCCGTGTTCCAGCATGCGGTGCTCCAGTTGCCGGCGCCAGTCGAGTTCTTCGACAAAGCGGCGCGAGTCTCGCCATCCGGGCTCTGCTTTCACGTACAGTTCGAGAAAGACTTTTGTTCCCAGCATGCGCTCGATCTGCAAGCGGGCCGAGGTGCCGATTTTTTTCAGCATCTGCCCGCCCTTGCCCACCAGAATTCCCTTCTGCCCTTCGCGCTCGCAATAGATGGTTGCGGCGATGCGGGTTAGCCTCGCACCCTCCTCGAAGTTGTCGACGATCACCGTAGTCGCGTAAGGAATTTCCTCACTGGTGTTCAGCAGAACTTGCTCGCGTATAATTTCCGCGGCCATGAAGCGCGAGGGTTGATCGGTGATCTGATCTTCGGGAAAATACGCCGGGCCGGCCGGAAGCGCCGCAATCACCATCTCCAGCAGCGCGTCGAGACCTTTGCGCTTGAGCGCGGATATGGGAATCACTTCAGCGAAATTGTAGAGTTTGCGGTATTGCTCGATGAGCGGCAGCAATTTCGACTTCTCGCGAATCAGGTCGACCTTATTAAGGATCAGGAATGCCTTCGTCTTGGGCCGCCGCAGCAAGTCGAGCGCAAACTGATCGCGGGGATCGAATTTGCGCGTGACGTCCATGATCACGAGCACCAGGTCGCAGCCCTCAAGAGCCTCGCGTACCTCGACCATCATCTTGCGGCCGAGAGAACTGTCGGGCTTGTGCACTCCAGGAGTGTCGACCAGGACGATCTGCCCGCCGTCGTTTCCTTTGTTCTTCCCTTTGCGGTTGGGAACGTGGACGACGCCCTGAATGCGGTTGCGCGTGGTTTGCGGCTTGGGCGAAATGATCGCCAGCTTCTCGCCGACGAGCGCGTTGAGCAGCGTGGACTTCCCCGCATTGGGGCGACCGAGAATGCAAACGAAACCGGAGCGGAATGGCATAGGAGCTGTGAGCTACGAGCTATGGGTTGTGAGCGACGAGCTATTGCTCGTTGCTCGAAGCTCACGGCTCACAGCTGTTATATCAGTTTCAACTGCTGCGGTTGCACGGCCGTGACTCGCACGCGCTCTACCTTGCGGTCGGTGGACTCCAGCACTTCAAAGCGCAGGCCGTCTTCTTCGACGACTTCGCCTTTGCGCGGAATGCGTCCGGCGAGTTCGCTAACCAGGCCGGCGATGGTGGCCGACTCTCTGCCTTCCGGCTTGCTGCCGAAGAGTTCATCGAGGCGGTCGACGTCCATGCCACCGGCGACGATGAATGAACGATCACCCTCGCGGACGATCTCCGGCTTGTCGTGGTCATCCCGGATCTCGCCGACAATTTCTTCCACCAGGTCTTCGATTGTCACCAGCCCGGCCACGCCGCCGTATTCGTCGACCACAATCGCCATGCGAATATTCTGCTTCTGCATTTCGCGCAGCAGGTCGCTTCCGAGCTTGCTCTCGGGGACGAAATAAACATCGCGCCGCATGATGGTTTCGAGCTTGCGCACGTGCGCTTCGCTGTCGGGGACCTGCAGCACGTCCTGTGCGTAGACGATCCCCTTGATGTTGTGAATGCTGCCCTCGTAAACCGGCACGCGTGAGTAGTGCTTGGTGCGCAGCATTTCGATGAAGCGCTCGACCGTTGTATCCAAGGGGACGGCGAACATCTGCGGACGCGGGTTCATGGCCTCGCGCACCGTCTTGCCGCTAAATTCGACTACCGACTGAATCAGATCGCGATCGCCTTCCTGAATAATTCCCTCTTCCTGTCCGGCTTCAATCAGCGCGTCGACCGCCTCGGCTGAGGTTTCCGGCTGTTCGCCGGAGGTTTGCTTGGTGAGCGCTGCAACCGACTGCATGAAGCCAAGAACGATCGTCACCGGCAGCACGAAATAGATAAGGATTTTCAGAAACAGCGTCCAGTGAACTAACCACTCACCCTTGGTGCGCGAGAAAAACACGAACGGCAGGAAGCGGTTGAACAGGATGACAATGAGGATCAGGCTGATAGTCGCCTGCAGAATTTCGTAGATGCTCCAGGCCTGATCGCGGAAAACCAGAAAGCCGATCAGCATGGCAATCGCTGCCATGGTCAGCTGCGTAACCACGGCCATGGAAAGCGCGGCCCGCGAGTGACTGACTCGCAGCGGCCGTTTTTCGAGTTCCGGCTCAATGTTCTGTTCGAAGAAATCGATGTTGTCCTGGAACTCTCGCGAAAGAAATTTCCCGGCTTCCTGGTAGACGCGATCGACGTAGGAGGCGAGCGTCAAGAGTCCGAGCAGGAGAAGAAGCGCGATGGGGACGGCGAAGTTCATGGCATTCTCCGCCGTTCGATCGAGCCTCGTTCGATCAATGCCGGGGGCAGCCGAAGCGCCCGTCGTAACATCGCTTCTTTGCGCGCCATTTCTCCATTATCGCGCTCGTGGTCAAAGCCCGCCAGATGAAGAATTCCGTGCAGCGCAAGAATCTTGATCTCCTGGGCAACGGGATGTCCGAGGCGGATGGAGTTTTCGCGGGCAATGTCGGCTGAGATGGCGACGTCGCCGGCCAGCTTTTGTCGTGCGCCGCCCCTGGTAGGGGAAGCATGAGGAAACGACAGAACGTCAGTAGCTTTGTTCTTGCCGCGAAACTGGCGGTTCAGCATGCGCACCGCCGCACTGCTGGTGACGAGCACATTCACTGACGCGCGGAGGCCCACTGCCTTTCGCGCCCGCAACACAAAGCGGCCAAGCGTGCCTTCGTTCAACCCCGCAATCTTCTTTTGCAGAATAACCAAGTCGTTCTTTGTGGCCTCTCGACTCTTCTCGTCCCGCACTCGATGCCTGAGGTGACCTGGTGGCGCAGCGCAAAAGCAAACAGGAGGGCCAAGTCGCGGCCCTCCCGCGCAACATGTACGGCTTTATCCTCTAGCTTCGGCCGAGGTTGAACTTTCCTTATTCGAGGCAGCACCGTTCGGAGCCGGTTCGCTGGCGGCGGCCTCATGCGCAGCGGGTGCGATCTTTTTGTCGCCGGAGTTTGAAGCCTCCGCATGCCTGATTGCAGTACTTCTGGGTTCAGCCAAGAGAAGCATCTGCTGCTCGGCGACGCGCGTCTTGTGCTCGTCGTAGGCGCGAACGATGCGCTGCACCAGGTGGTGGCGCACGACGTCGGTTTCGTCGAAGTGCGTGAAGGCGAGGCCATTCACATTTTTCAGCACGTCCATCGCCTCGACCAACCCGCTGCGGCGCGCGTTGGGCAAATCAATCTGCGTGATGTCGCCGGTAATCACCGCCTTCGAGTTGAAGCCGAGACGGGTGACGAACATCTTCATCTGCTCCGACGTGGTGTTCTGCGCCTCGTCGAGAATGACGAACGAATCGTTCAGCGTGCGCCCGCGCATGAACGCGATGGGCGCAATTTCGATGACATTCTTCTCCAGGTAACGGTCGACCTTTTCGGGATCGATCATGTCGTACAAGGCGTCGTACAGCGGACGGAGGTAGGGATCGATCTTGTCCTGCAGTGTTCCGGGCAGAAAGCCGAGGCGCTCGCCCGCTTCGACCGCCGGACGCGCGAGGATGATGCGGTTCACGCGCTTGGCCAGCAGCGCGGAGATTGCCATCGCCACGGCGAGGTAGGTCTTGCCCGTTCCGGCCGGGCCGATGCCAAACACCATGTCGTGCTTCTCGATGGCTTCGAGGTAGCGGCGCTGGTTGATGCTCTTGGGCTGGACGGTGCGCTTGCCGAACGAGCGCTGCTTGCCGGCCTCGGCGAGGCCACGCAACGAGGCTGTCCGGTCCGAGGTCAAGACGCGAAGCATGGCGCCCAGATCGCCGTTGACGAAGTTGTGTCCGTTGCGCACCAGGTGCTGATAATCGGCAAACACCTGCTCGACCCGGTTGACATCGCTGGCAGCTCCGGTGATCTCGATGGAATCGGTCTGCAAGGTGATGGCGACGTTCAAGCCATCTTCCAGCAGGCGCAGGTTTTCGTCTC
>JBEKWZ010000447.1:0-4167 GCA_049512555.1 Candidatus Sulfotelmatobacter sp.
GCTCGCGCTCTTCGTCCTCTTCGTGGCACTGGGCGTGAGCCGCGGGTCTCCGGCCAATATTCAGCCGCTGTTTACACACACGCCGTTGATCTCGATTCTGCTGGTGATTCAGATCGTGCCTTATTTCATGACCGGCTTCGAGTCGGTAGGCAAAGCCGCGGAAGAGGCCAGCCCGGACTTCCGCACTCGCGGCTTTTTTCGCGCTATCTGGATGGCGATCTTCGTAGGCATTCTTTTCTACGCCAGCATCGTGGCTGCGGTCGCATTCGTTGCGCCGTGGCGCCGGCTGACCGGCGAAAAGTTCATGACCGCGGTGGCGTTCCAGCAGGCAGTGGGCCATCGCTGGATCGTTGATATCATTCTTGCGGCCGCACTGCTGTCTCTCTTCAAGTGCTTCAACGGAAATTTTGTGGCCGCCAGCCGCTTGCTCTTTGCCCTGGGACGCCGTGGAATGGTTGACTCGCGCGTGGGAACAATTCACCCAAGCCATCAGACCCCATCTGCGGCGGTTCTCTGTGTCGGCCTCGCTACTGCGGGTTGCATGCTGTTGGGCGACGCGATTCTGGTTCCGGTCACCGAAGTTGGATCGGTGGCTTGCGCCTTCGGATGGTCGGCAACCTGTGCCGCGTGCCTGGCGCTGGGGCGCGCGCGGCCTGGCACGATTACACTATCGACAGCCGAGCGGACCGTGGCATGGTTCGGGTTGGCCGTCGGAATCGCAATGACCTTGATGAAAGTTGTTCCGCTCGTCCCCGGCCATTTCACGGTCTACGAATGGCTGGCCCTGGGCGTGTGGATCGCCCTCGGCATCGTTGCAGCCACAGCAGTTCCGCAACGTGGAAGGGCGGCCCTTGAGGGCCGTGTAAAGCGTTAAACAGATAAGGGCTTTAGCCCGTGAGGGTACGAATGATGAACAGAAATATCAAGATGACCTTGCCACGCGGAATTCCCGTCGTCCTCGCGTTCCTGCTGCTGTCGTCGCTCGCTCTCGCGCAAACGCCCGCCTTCGACATCGTCATCACTAACGGACACATCATCGATGGAACTGGATCCCCTTGGTATTCGGGAGACCTGGGCATTCGAGACGGCCGAATTGCCGCCATCGGAAAGCTGGCCGCCGCATCACGCAAGCGAACCATCGATGCGGGCGGCAAGGTTGTGGCGCCGGGATTCATCGACATGCTCGGACAATCGGAACTTACGATTCTGGTCGATCCGCGCCTGCCGTCGAAAATTTATCAGGGAATCACGTCCGAAATTACTGGCGAAGGGGATTCGGTTGCTCCGCTCAACGACGCGCTAATCCAGGCCGGTCAGAGCCAATACGATTATTACAAGCTCACTCCCGACTGGCGCACCTTCCGTCAATATTTCGCGCGCCTCGAAAAGCAGGGCATGGGCATCAACCTCGCCAGTTATGTTGGCGCCACGCAAGTCCGCCGCTTCATCGTTGGCGAGGACGACAAGCAGCCCACTCCCGAGCAACTGGCGCAGATGCAGGCTCTGGTACGCGAGGCCATGAACGACGGCGCCGCGGGCGTCTCGACCGCTCTCCAATACGCGCCCGCACCCTATGCGAAAACGGAGGAGTTGATCGCTCTTGCCAGCGAGGCCGGGAAGTTGGGCGGCATTTATTCCACGCACATGCGCAATGAGGGCGACACCGTTCTCGAAGCCATCGACGAGGCCCTGCGCATCGGTCGCGAAGCCAATATTCCGGTAGAGATCTGGCACATCAAGGTCGCAGGCAAAGACAACTGGGGGCGCATGCCGGAAGTTGTGGCCAAAATCAACGAAGCGCGCGCCACCGGCGCCGACGTCACCGCCGACACATACGCCTATACCGCGTGGTACAACGATTTTTCGGCGTTCATCCCGCCGTGGGCGCACGATGGCGGCAACGCGAAACTGGTTGCGCGGCTGCAGGATCCCACGACGCGCGAAAAAATTCGCAAGGACATGCTCTCTCCTTCCAAAGACTGGCAGAACGAATGGCAGGAAATTCCAGGCCCCGACGCGATTATGATCGGCGCGGTTGAGAATACAACGTTGCTCCCCATGCAGGGCAAGCGGCTCTCAGAAATCGCCAAGCTGTGGAACAAAGATCCCATGGACGCGCTCTTCGACTTTCTCATCCAGGATCCTTCGACCGGAGTAGCGGTCTTCGGGATGTCGCAACCCGATGTGACGCTCGCGCTGCAACAGCCCTGGGTCGCCATCGACAATGATTCGGAAGGGACGTCGCCGGAAGGAATTCTGGGCCAGGCGCATCCTCATCCCCGCGCCTACGGAACGTTCCCGCGCATCCTGGCCAAATATGTCCGCGAAGAAAAAGTGTTGAGTCTGGAAGAAGCGATTCGTAAGTTCTCGGCGTTGCCCGCGCAGCGCATGCGTCTGACCGACCGCGGTGTTCTCAAAACCGGCATGTGGGCCGACGTGGTGGTCTTCGATCCTGCCACCGTGCATGATCGCGCGACGTTCGACGACCCCAACCAGCTTTCCGAAGGAATGGACTACGTGCTGGTCAACGGCGTGCCGGTGATCGACCAGGGGAAAATGACCGGCGCTCTGCCCGGCAAAGTGCTGCGCGGCGCAGGGTACGTGCCCTGAGTCTATTTCGCAGCTTTATTTCGCAGGATCTGCTTTCAGACGTGCCTGGGTTTCCGGACTTGACGAATGAATCACGCGTGGATTTTCAAAGGTTCCGCTGATCGTATATCCCGGTCCCGCGGTGCCGTTCTGGTTTGAGTCGAGCCGGAAATCAAGTTGGCCCTTTATGGACGCGTTTCCGCTCAACTGAAATTTTCCTGCCGGCGAATCGAACCCGGCGTCTTTCATCTCGATCTTGCCCGCGTTCAATCGTGCCTGGCCAGTGAAATGCGTGAACCGGAACGGCGCCCCGTCTTCCTCGAGAGTGACGCCGGGTAAGGCTCCGTCCCTCACGTCAAACTGCAGAGTACCCTCGGCGGAGCTAGAGAATGAGGTCCAGAACGACGTCGAAGACGAGGTCCAGATCTCCGCTGGACACGGCACCTTCACCTCGTATCTCGCATCGGCCGTGCCTGCGATCCACATGTCCTTCTTGACATCTGCGAGGCGTGCCAGGGAGACTCCAGTGAGACTCCCGTTGCCGCCACACACGGATGGCTTTACGCTGAAGTCTGCCTGCCATTGGCCGAGATGCCGGCCGCCGAGAAAATCTGCGGTCAACTCCGAGACCTGCAATTTCCCAGTATCAAGGTTCAACCTCGCTGAAATCCGCGTCGCTGTCAGACCCTGCATCTGCAGCCGATCTGCCGTCAATTGTCCGGAAGCGCGCAGGCTCGCCAGAAACGCCGGCCCCGCCTGCGCGCTCGATTGCAGCACTCGATACCACGGACGCTCCTTCGGACGAGGGCTGACCCACTCTCTTAAACCGCCGAGCGCAATCTGATTCGCGTTCAGGATGAAGCGTACCTGACATGCGCCCGGAGTCCCGCAACCGCGCGGCATTTCGAGCGAACCAGTCCATGAAGTGTCCGCCGCCTTAGCGTTCAACTTCGCAACGCGAACTTCGTCGGGCAAAAGCAGCATGTCGGCCGAGACAATTTCAACCGGGCCGCCGGCGCCGCGGACTGTGACGCGAACGTTCCGCAGCTTCGCCGTCCCGGTTACTTGCGATCCAGTGAAGCCTGAGGATGTGCCATTGTTCCGTTCAGCCCACGATCCTGCAATTTGCAGATCAACCTGTGCAGTCCCTTCCGCTGTCGATTGCAGTGCAACGAGGCCAAACATTTTGGCCATCCGCAAAGCCTTCGCAATGTCGGCTTCTCCGGCAACCTCAAAGTTGTAAGCGCCGCGGTTGATCCAGCCCCGAACCGTCGGAGCGGCCGTCCGCCCGATCGCAACTGGGAACGGTCCGAACTCAACGTGCGCAGTTTCTGGAAATCGCATCCCGGGCGCGCTCTTGCGAGCCGCTTCCTTTCGCGCCGATGAGTCTCCGGCCGCAAGCACGAAGGGAACTGTCTCCGGCCCAAACTCCGCGTTGTTTGCGGCCGAGGCAAGACGAAAATCGGCGATTTCGCCTCGTCCCTCCAAGCGAAGCTTCCAACCAGCGGCCTCGTCGATTCGCAGATTCCCGCGCACGGTTCCGTCCGCAACCAGATCCAGGGGCAAATTCTTTTTCGC
>JBEKWZ010000448.1:0-4154 GCA_049512555.1 Candidatus Sulfotelmatobacter sp.
AACGCTCGTCGACAAAAATCTCCGTGCCCACTGGATGGTCGACGGTCATGAGCGCTAGATAATCGTAGTAATAGACCTCCCACAATTCCGCGGTGATCCGCAGGTCGTAGTAGCCGTCGTGCGGCACGAGTTGGTCGCGGCCAATCTTGTACCATTCGCCGGTCGCCGCGATTTGCGCAGAACCGAGCGTATTGATGCGCAGGCCGATCGCCGAGCCCCAGGGAACCGCGTCCTTCACGAACTCCATCTGCTTTCCGTCATAGGCGAAAAGGAACGGACAGGAAGCCTTCAGACGCTGCTCGGTCACGATTTCGGTGTCCGCCTTCACGCCGAATTCGGCGCGCACCGTTCCGTTCGGCCAAACTACCTGCACGATCTCCGACTCGGTCTGCTCCCCTAATCCGAAATGAAGTTGCGGACCGGTGATCGGCTGTTTCTGGACGAGCAAGCCGGAGCGAATTTCAATCTCGCCGCCGATGCCGAACGGATTGATGCGCTGGTCGCCAACCGCCTGTACGGCGTGCGGCCGAACCACTTGCCAGTGATAATTCTTCGATCCTTGATTCATCGCCTGGACGGGTTGACCGTCGGCGGAAAGACCCAGCAGGTCGAGTTTGCCATCCCCGTTCAGGTCGGCGGCGTCAAACACCAACGCCGGACCTGAGGGATGTTCCAGCGGCACGAAGTTGCCCGTGTCATCACCGAGCCAAATCAGAGCCGAGCTGGCACCGGATTCGTTTCTAGTCGGAGCTAGGAATAGATCGAGCGCTCCATTGTTATCGAGGTCAGCAACGTGGAGTCGAACCTCGCCTACGAGATTCTTGTCAGCGTCTGGAACTCTGGCGATCTCGGCCGTCTCCCAGCTTTGTCCTTCGTTCTTGTCGGAAATGCGAAGGATAGCGCCGTCAGCCTGGACCGCCAAGAGATCGAGAACTCCATCGTTGTTCGCATCGGCGACTGCAATCGCTTTGACAAGCGGCAGGCCAGCAGGAAGGGCGCGCTCGCGGAACTGCCCTTGGCGCTCATTCATAAAAACGTGCAGCCGGCCCGAACCGTCGATGATGGCGGCGTCGGGATTGCCGTCCCCGTCAAGATCGGCCCAGGCAAATCCGCGCACTCCGGCAATTCCTGCGAAAGGGTGAATCGGCAGAAACGTGCCGTCGCCGTTGTTCCGCAGCACCACGGGCAATCCTTCGCTGGCACCCATCACGATATCCAGATCGCCGTCGGCTTCAATGTCGACGGCCCAGGCCCCGGTGTAGTGAGCGCCGGTCACCGCCTTCGGCAATTTGGTTTGCGAGGTTACATCGGTGAACGCGTTCGGACTGTCCTGCCGGAAAAAACGCACGCCCCCTGCGCCCGCGAGAACGAGATCCGTTTTGAAATCGTAGTTGAAGTCGACCTGCAGAATTCCCTCAGGCGAGGGCGAAACGCTGGATGGTCCGCCAGGAAAGGGAATCGTTGTTCCGGACGACAAATGCACCTCGCGGCCATTCGCTTCGGCAATTACTGGAGCGCCCGCGCTACCGAGCTGCAGTGCCCCAATCCAATTCCAATGAGCGTTGCCGGCATCTGCAACCGGCTGAGCCGAGAATTTGAGCGTTGTATCCGCAGGAGCAGGCTTGAAGACTGGCGATTCCATTCGTACGAAGTGAGTGAAGGGCTGGGCTTCTTCCCCAGCGGGCGCTTTGATGACCGAGAGACTTTGCCGGTACTCGGGAACGCGCATAAGAACGTTGCGCAGAAAAGTGGTTCGCGTAGCAGCCGCGCGCGGGTCGGCGCCAGCCGCCGCAGCCTGCACGGTGGCGAGTTGCTGCTGCACTTCGGAGGGCCATGCGGACGAGCGGGCGCTGATCTGAGCCACCGCCGACTTCAATGTGTTAGCATCTCCGCGCTTCGCGGCCACGCGCGCCAGTTCCAGCAAGGCGGCGAGATTATCCGGCTGCGCGGCGAGAATCTTCCCAATCACTTCCTGAAATTCCGCTTCGCTATTCGCATCCCCTTGCCGTTCAATTTCTTCAGCGAGCGCGTACGCTGCCCGCAGGTTTTTGGGATTGAGCTCCACGCACTTCCGCAGGTCCGCGATCGCTTCTGGAGAATGGCCACGATCGCCTTCAAGAATTCCCAAGAGGTCGTAGATTTGATCGTTCTGCGGAGCAAGATCGCGGGCGCGTTCGAGTCTTTGCGCGGCCAAATCGTAGTTTCGCTGGCGCAGCGCGAGCACGCCCCAGTTGGCCCATCCCGCAGGTTCGGCAGGCACGAGCTGAGTTACTTCTGAGAGCTTGGTCTCAGCATGAACGTCATCGCCAACCTGCAGCGCCGCAAGTCCCACGTAGAAGGCAGAAACCACGTCCGCGTATGCTTTTGATCCTCTCTGGGGCAGGTTGGCCTTGGAATGGCATCCCGAGAGCCCCGCCGCAAGGCTTGCCAGAAGCAGCCATGAAGATAAACATCGAAAATTGCCTGAGTATCGGTTGCCGAGAGGTCGCGGTCGGCTGCAGCGGCGAAACCAGTCAGATGGCGTCGAGAACCTGCCTCCAACCTCAGCAGCGTTTCGAGGAATCGCATTGTCAATTGGCATGGTTCGCATCGCCCGCAGTCTGTGCGTTTTTCGCGTTAGTCCCGTCCAACAGTTGGAGGTTTCTCCGACGCTTCGCGCGTGAGACACCGCGGAACCACAAGAATGCTACGAAAAGAAACGGTAAAAGGTACAACAAAAGATCCCACCGTCCGAATCCCGGTGGAGTCACTTCAACGTCGGCCGTTGCCTCGCCGCCGCCCTGCGCACTCTGAAGCACAAGGCGCACACGCCACAACTCCTGGCGATCGAAGTCGGCTTGTGCGTTATATTGCGCCGGGCCGTGCGATTTCACTCGCTCGGCCTCATAAAACGTCTCAGGCAATCGACCGGTTGCCGGCTGTACGCCTATCTTGATCTTCAGATCCGCCGGAAGAGTCGTGCCTGGCGCCGGTTCCACAAACACATAGAAGGCTCCGGTGCCAACGTCAGGATGCGTCCAGAGAGCAACCATACAAGGCCCAACTTTCCTGTTCTCAATAATGGGAAAAGGCGGCCCGTTGTGCGCGCTGGCTGGCGTGTGCGACAGCATCAAGAGCGCAACCAGAAGGCCAACCGAAACTCTTCCCGCGCTTGTAGGGCGATTTGGCATCGTCAATAAATAAACGGCTATCCGCTGATCTTTATCCGCTCATCTTTAACCGCTCATCATGGTGGCGCGCATTTCCATGGGTTGAAACATGAGCCACATCGATGCGAACCAGAGAATCAGGCAAACCGCCGCCCATGGAAGAAACGCCCGCAGCGGCTTATCCGGAGAGTCGTCCTCTGCCAGACTGTAGGTCACCACCAGGGAACCCGCGAATCCGAGTACCAGGAATCCAATCTCGACGACCTGCACCACGTTCGCCGGCAATCCCGTTAACGTCCAATGGGGCTCTCCTAAGAAAGGCAGGCCCAGACTCGCAATTGCGTTTTGAGTGACGGGGATCAGCGTGTAGAGCCCAGTCAAGAAATGAAAGCAATAGTGAGCCAACCACATTCCGAAGCCCAGAGGAACGAGGCCATAGGTGTATCTGACTGCGAGCGGCAACAACGGCCGCGGACTGCGAGCCGACACGCGCGTCAACCGTGCGGCTAGACCAATCAGCAGAACCGGCTCCACAATCAAGAAAAACGTAAAGATCAGGCCAAGAACCGGGGCTTCATGATTGACATGGAGCATCCTGCCCAGCCAGGTCTCGACCGCATAGACCGGACTGACCATGCCAAACGCGTTCAGCAGAGCCCCGAACGTAAACACGATTGCCAGTGCCGCCAGATCCTTGCGTCGCGAGAAATACCCGATTCCTGACCGGATGGGATCAACCATCAGCTCACTCGCCGGCAGCCGGCTCAATATACCAATGTTGTCGTGCGGACAGGCATGCACGCAGTCCAGGCAGAACGTGCAATCCATATTTCCAACCTTGCTGGGTTGAAACAAAGCCAGTTCGCAGCCGCGGATCGTCACCAAATCCGATACCGGCTCCCGCCTGCCGCGAATGCAATCTTTCGTATGGCAGCGCGTGCAAACATCCTGCTCGCGCACCTTCACTTCGAACGGCGAAAGTGTGGAAGCCACAAAGTTGAATTG
>JBEKWZ010000449.1:0-4146 GCA_049512555.1 Candidatus Sulfotelmatobacter sp.
ATTCTGCGCGGCGGAAGTTACTACCAGCCGCAAGGATCGATCTGGTATTTCCCGCAAGCCTATAAACTAACCGAGCACGGCAAACTCCTGCTGATGGCGCCGAGCATGGATCGATCGGGAGCCCTCGGATTCCGCTGCGCACAAGATGTGCAGTGAGATTCGGCGCTCGCTACTCCAGGAGTCTTGACAAGCGGAATCGGTGCCAGGGTTTTTCGGTGCCAGCAAAACGTCAAATTGTGGGCTATCAGTAGATCGCCGCGGCCGCAACCATGGCACCTGTGGGCAGGCTGCCTGACGTTAGTGCCATGCCGATGGCACGTTCTGGCGTTGTCCCACGACTCAGGTTTGGTTACTGTTGATGACTAACGAGCCATGCTTCTTCCCGCATGCTTCTTCCCCCATGCTTCTCCCCCCAATGATCCTGAATGGGTGCTCTCGAAAAGATTCCGATATTTCTGATCACTGGTGTGCTGGTGATCATCTTCGTCTGCCTGAAACGCCACGCGCGTAGCGGGCGCCTCACTCTCTGGACGGTGGCGTGGACGCTGGTGTTCACCCATTTCCTGGCGCAACTGCTTGAGCCAGACCGCGGCCCGGTTAATTCCGTTCTGCTGGCGGTCGATTCCGGATTGCTGCAAGCCGCGGTGGTCACTTTTCTGGTCTCAGTCTCTTCGCTGGCGGAAGCCACACCGAGGCGGACTCGCCTGCTGCTCTTGCTGGGCGTGCCTTCCGTGGCGTATGTGGTTTGCAATTCCTACGCCGTCGAGGCGCGCTGGCCTTACCTCTTGTTCCTCGCCGCTTGTTTCGGCGGCGGCGCCGGCTTCTTTCTCTGGCGCAGAAAACTGTCGTTGTACCTGTCGGTCGCAACTTTCCTCGCGTCGATCGCCGGAGTCTGGGCGATGGCGGCCGTGCTCCGCGGTGCTTTTCAAGAAGGTGTGATTGCGCAGATGGGGATCGGGTTCGTACTGGCGGGCGTGTTCATTTGCCGGAATCGCGGGCGCTGGTCGCCCGCCGTTCTGACCATCGCAGCGGGATTCGTCAGCTGGGGAGCGGCCTTTCCCATCCGGCTGCTGATCGATCGCTTCACGCCGCACCTGACAATTCCCGGAGAGTTGTGGGATACGCCGAAGATTTTCGTGGCGCTGGGAATGATTCTGGCGGTGGTGGAAGATAAGTCGGAATCGATTGCCGGCATGCAAAACAAGGCCGACCGGCTCGACCGCCGCCTGGAACGCTTCTCGGCGATCACGACCCGGCTGCTGGGCGGTGCGCCGTTGGATGCGATTTGCCCCGCCATCGCCTCGGCCATAACCGACGTCAGCACCTTCAGCATGGCAGTGGTCCAACTCGAAGGTGCGGACGGCCGGCTGCGAGTCGCGGGCTCCAGTGGACTTTCGGACGAATCTTTGCAGAGTCTGCAGGCGCAAACCGAAGATTGGACGCTCGATTCTGTGAGGAACTTGTGTTCCACCGCGCAGCGCATGGGCAAGAAATCGCACTTGCTGCTGCAGCACGACGCCATTCTTTTTGCGCTTCCCGAGAATCCGAACAGAGAATGGCGGACGGGCGAAGAGTTGTTGATTCCGCTGTGCTCGGATGGAGGCGCATACCTGGGCTGCATCCGGTTGGCCGCGCCGCGTGACACGCGCACGATCCACACCCTCGAACTCTCGCACATCGAAATGCTGGCCACCGACATTGCACTGGCGGTTGAGCTGCAGTCCTTGCACGCGCAGTTGGTCTGCTCGGAGAAACTGGCCGCCCTGGGGCAACTGCTGGCCGGAGTCGCGCACGAGCTCAACAATCCACTGACCGCGATCATGGGCTACGGCGAGCTGATCAACGATGCCATCGCGGCGCCGAAGGCTCGCGACCAACTGGCGAGTCTGGTGAGTGAGGCCCGCCGTATGAACCGGATTATCGACAATCTGCTGCGCTTCTCGCGGCGCGGAGAGCGCGACGCCCAGGTTGCGCAATTTTCGCCGGTCGTACAGCAGGTGCTGGCGCTGCGGGAATACTACACCCGCACCCGCAACGTGAAGGTGGAACTTGACATCGCGCCCGACCTGCCCTTCCTCGCGGTCAGCGAGGACGAAATCAAGCAGATACTCCTCAACCTGCTCAACAATTCCAGCGATGCTCTGGAGAGCACGGCCGGCAGCGGCAAGCAGATCCGCATTCGCGCCAGCCAGCACGGTCGACGGGCGGTGATCGAAGTTGAGGATACGGGGCCTGGCTTTGGCAATCTCAGCCGCGCCCTCGATCCGTTCTATACGACCAAGCCCGCGGGCAAAGGAACCGGCCTGGGATTGAGTGTGTGCTACGGGATCGTTAAGAAACGCGGCGGCGATCTCGAAATCGAAAACGTGAAGCCGCACGGCGCGCGAGTCACCATCAAGTTGCCGGTCGCGGACGCGAGGACCCATCCACTGCTCGTTGCCGTGGCCCGCGCCTAGCTTTCGGATCGAGGCTACTGCCGCAGATTGCGCGGAATATTCATGCTGAGTTTTTTCTTCGGAATTCCTTTGGTGTGGCAATCGATGCATTTCACGAAATGAATATTGTGCGCGCTCTTGGCTGACTTGAAGGTGGTATCCATGGTTTCCACGTTCAGCCCGCAGTTGGAAAGTTGCGGGTGGCAAGTGGCACAGGAAGCTCGCGTTTTCTGGCCGTGTCCCTGGTGGCAGGCGAAGCAGCTCAGTCCCTCGTGCACGCCCACCGCGGTGCGATCGTCGCCTGAAGCAACTTTCATTGTGGCCAGCGGCGCGTGGCACTGGTAGCAAAGCGCTTGACGAATGTCGGGGCTGATCCTGATGGTTCTGTCGCCGTCGTGCATTATGGGCAGCGGAAGATTTTCAAGTGCTACGTAGTCCAGCTCGCGCCGGTCAAACAGCGCCAGTGATGGCCGGGAGATTTCCTGGATCGGCCCGGGATTGCCCGGCTTCTCCGTCAGACGAACCAGCGGATTTCCCTGGCGATGCATCTGGTGGCAGGCCAGACATGGAATAACCGGCTGCTCCTCCAGTTTCGGATCGCGCAGCCGCCACGGTCCTTTGGTATCGAGTGGCGTAACCAGGTCACGAATGCTGCCGTTGAAGTGCATGGCATGGCAGCGCAGGCAGTCGTCCATGAGATGCTCGCGGTGATTGTGATCGGCGTCGAGAAAAATCTCTTTGTAACTCGCGGCGTGGGGCCCTGCGGCCCAATCCGCATATTCCTGCTGATGACATTTCTGGCAGCGGCTGCCCATGCGCAGCACGTCGTCGGCCTTGAGCCGCACCTGTTCGGGGACTTGGCCGCGCAAGTGGGCCGAGAGGCGACGGATGTTCTTGAGGTGAAATCCCAGGTCGAAAGTGAACACATCCCCGTGGCAATCGGCACAAGGCACGTTGCGGTGCGTCGAGGTATGCCAATCGGTGTAAGGCTGCCAGATTTCATGACAACGCGCGCACGATCGTCCACCGGAGTAGCGATAGTAAACGCTTGCGCCCGGCAGGATCAGAATGAGGAACGCGCCGAAGAGAAGAGGCAGGACGATATAAACGCTCCGGTACCAGGGCTTTCGGCCAGCAGTCATCGGCGTTCACCCGGAGTATCCGTCCTAAGACCTGCCATGAGTTCCCTTCCACGACTTCACCAGATTGCCAGAGGCGTAGTACGCGATCGCCATGATGGTCAGCGCGGGATTGAATCCGCCGTTGGTGACGTGCACGCTGCCGTCGACCACATACAAATTGTCCACATCATGCACGCGGCAAACCTTGTCGACGACCGAGGTCTTCGGGTCATCGCCCATGCGGCAGGTGCCAGCCTGATGCTGGCCGCCGCTCAGACCAGCGCCGGGCAGGAACGTCCAGGTGGCAGTGGCCCCAGCCTCCTTGAGCCAGGCTTCCGCCTTGGACGCGAGAAACTTCCCGACCACCAGGTCGTTGGGATGACGATGTCCGGAGAGGCGAACCACCGGGATTCCCCAATAGTCCTTCACCTTCGGGTCGGCCTCGACGCGCGACTCAAACATCGGCATCTCCTGCACCGGCCCCATCACGCCGATGCTGCGGCGATAACATTGCCGCATGTATTCTTTGTGCGCCCGTCCCCATCGCGGCACGCCCGGTGCGCGCCAGCCTACAAACTGGTAGGGCAGGC
>JBEKWZ010000450.1:0-4139 GCA_049512555.1 Candidatus Sulfotelmatobacter sp.
CGCAGTCCGTGTCGACCCGCTGGCCGCACTGCGCCACGAATAATTGCTCAATTAAGGAGTCGGCTCCGGATCGAAATGCTGGTCCACGTAGATCCAGATCACGCGCGCCCAGCGCGTCACCGCGGGCACCACAGGAAGGTAGCAGACGAAGGCTCCCAGCATCACCGTGTCGAATGGCCAGCCGGTCCAGCGCCAGAGCAGCAGCACAATGGCGAGAGTCGGCAGGATGGAAATGAGATAACTCATGTACATGGCGCCGATAAAATAGCCCGGCTCACGCTCGTACTTCAGCCCGCAGACGGGACACTTTTCGTGCATCGCGAGATAGCCGCGCCACAACGAAGCGCGAAAAATCGCGCCCTCCCGGCAGCGCGGACAGAGCTGCCGGGCAATGCCACGGAACGCGCTGGTCATTTCTTCGGCTTTTGCCCCGGCGGCAGCCCGACCCTTTCGATCGTCACGCCGATCAGCTTCGGCGGATTCACGGGAGCATCGCCGTGCACCGGAACACGGCCCAGTTCCCGCAGCACATCGTCGCCGTCCACAACTTGTCCGAAAATGGTGTATTTCATGTCCCAAGTGGGCTTTTGCTGAAGCGCGAAGAAAAACTGGCACCCTCCCGAATCGGGCGTGCCGGGGTTGGCAATCGCCAGGCTGCCGAACCGAAACTTGATTCCAGGCAGCAATTCATCCTTAATCTTCAGCCCGCACTGATACGTACTCGTGCCGTTCGGACTTCCTGCCTGCACGGCATCGGCCGGCACGATGCGGAAGAAAGTGGTGTTGTCGTAAAAGCGTCTCTTTATCTTCTTGCCATCGACGTCAAGGAATTCTTGCAGACCTTGCGCAAGCTTGATAAACAAATTGACTGCCTGCGGCGTGTCCTTCTCGTACAAAATCGCCTTGATGTCGCCGAATTCCGTTTTGAAATTTGCATACATGCCGTCCTTCAGAGGCTTGGGCGGTTTTTGCGCGAAGGCGCAGCCCGCAATCGCGAGTGCCAGCAACGTTCTTTTCATAAGCCACTCATTCTAACCTCAATCGCGCCGCGGCCGGACGCGCATCGGCGCTCCTGTTCCGGCTTGGCCATGCTAATTTGGAAACACCTATGCAAGTTTCCCGTGTCTTGAGGAACAGCCTGTTGCTTGCCGGCTTGTGTCTGTGGGCGCAGGATAAGCCGATACCGCCCATCAATCCCGCCGATGTACCGCGCATGGCGCCGCGCGCCAGTGTGAACGATTATCAGGCGCATGCCAGAGTGGGCCCGCTGAGCATCGGGGCGGAATTCATGAGGCACGCCGTCCCCACGCCGCAAGGCGAGTTTTCCACCGAAGAGTACGTGGTGGTGGAAACCGGATTCTTTGGAGCGCCCGGCCAAAAGGCCAAGCTTTCGGTCCAGGATTTCTCGCTTCGCGTCAACGGCAAGAAAGCCGTTCCCAGCCAGCCATACGGAGTGGTCCTCTCGAATCTCAAGGACCCCGCTTGGCAACCGCCCGAACCGCCCAAGAAGGCCACCGGACTCACCACCGACGCTCAAAGCGGCAACTCGGGAGATCCGCCGCCCACGCCACCCAAGATGCCCATGCCGCTGATGCACGCTATGCAGATCAAGGTGGAAAAGGCTTCCCTGCCGGAGGGGGACCGCCCGCTGCCGGAAGCCGGCCTGCTGTTCTTCCCATATCATGGCCAGGGCGACAAGATCAAGTCGGTCGAGTTGATTTATTCCGGCCCCGCGGGGAAGGCTACTCTGACCCTGCAGCCTTAGAGCCTTCAGGCTGCTGGGTCGAGACTAGACTCTGACCTCCTGATCTCGGGGAATCAGGATGAGCCAACCTGAAAGCGGATGCGCATGTCTGTTTCAGGGAAGACCGTCTCGGTTTCGTTGAGCTGATCGCAGAGGTGCTGCAACGCGGCGTCGTGGGCCGCTTGCGTGAGGTGGTGTAGTTTCACCAACAGCGTGCTCGTCTCCGGATGGGGAATGAGGTCGGCCTCCAGATCGTAAATCTGGCGCAGCAAGGCGCGTGCGTCGTCGGTGCGCGACAGTCGCTCTCGCACGATGGCAACCATGCTGGTTTCGGCACGATAGCTGATCATCTTGATGGTGTCGATGAAATGCTTCCGCTCCGGTGGAAGCCTGGTGAAGCGATCCTTCTCGGGCAAATCCTTGACGGGGATGTGATGAGGAGTGGCCTTGCGCTGGAGCTTGAGGTGGTCCAGTTGGCGCTGCAGTTGTTCGATGTGGTCGCGCTGGTGGCCTTGTTGCAACTCGTAGCGGGTGACGTCGGGATCGGACAGCGGCGCCGAAAGGCTGCGGCCGGCTAATTGTGCGCGCGCGTTTCGCAAGGCGGCGTGGTGTTTGCGCACCTCGTTTTGCAAAATGCGCCAAGCCGGATTGACTGCTACCTCGGTCTCGGAAATCGCCTCACTGCCAAACTCCACAAGCCGATCCAGTGCATAGTGTTGCCGCATGTAGCGGAAGTAGTTCTCCTGAGCCCACCGTGCGAACAGCGACACCGCTAACTGGCCCGCTGGCAAGCTTCGGTTGGTGCTGACCAACGCCACCTGATGGCCCTCCCCCGTGAGCTTGCGTACCTCGCGCATCTGCAGCCCGTTGGGTGCTCGGGTGTCCCGCTCAGCCAACCGGAACCGCACCGTCTCCCCGTTGCTCAGCCTCAGCGTCTGCGCTTGAAATTCCTCCACCGGCCAATCCTCGGCAGGATAGCGGTGATAACTGAGTACCGCGATCCGCTTCCGCTCCAGTTCGACAAACAGATCCGGACTATATCCTTCCCGGTCGAACACCACCGTGAACCATGGCACCTGCCTATCGGCTTCCATGCGACGCTGGTGCTCCGCACCGATCGGTACCTGCTTTTCCAGCCACGGCACCACATCGTTCCGCAGCGCTTGCACCAATCCGTGATCGATCTCCTGATTGATGTAGAAAAACGGTTGGCCATCAAAAGCGTTGATCCAGTAGTCCGCCGTGGCTCGTAGGTACAACTTCTGCCGTGCTACGTAATGCCGCGGCAGTTGCGCGGCCTGACCGTGATACACCCGTACGTGTCCGTCAACGTAGAACATCGCTTCGGCCTCCGGCCCCAGGCCCATCCACACCTGAGCCAACTCGCTGTTCCAGCGCGCAGCGCGCCCCTTTTCTTGACTCAGGATCGCCAGCTTGCTGCGCCAAGTGCGCACCTCCGGGACGCGATCCAATCCCAGCAGATTCCCCATCTCGCCCGGCAGCACGTACCGCAGTTGCTCGATGCTCTTCACCCGCGCCAACGCCATCATGGCCAGCAGCAGCAGGATGCTGTTCAGCCCGTAGTAACCGGGTGGAAGCGCGTACCGCTCCGCGCTCGATCGCAGCAACCCCATCGACAGCAAGGCCGGCACCGCCAGCAACAGTCCCGCTCGCGGCACGTCGCCAGATGCCTCGAACTGGATGGGCGCCGACGCCAACTGGCCGATCGCTGCACTCACGCGATCCAGAGCCCGCGTGGCACCGTTGCCCATCGGGGCTTGGCTGTCCACATCGCTGCGTTCGCTCTTGCTGGACAGCAGCGGCGGCGCACTCGACGCCGTTAGGATCTTTTTTTTAAACGGCCCGCACGGATGGCCTTCTGGAGAGTGTCGGAAAGGATCCTCAACTCCGCGGCAATAGCAGCTACACCCTGGCCTTCATCCAACATGCACTGTGCTTGCCCCAGAACTTCCGGCGTCAACACCGGCGCTCCACGCCGCTTCGGGGGAGCAAAAAAACTCTTGCTCCCCCTCTCCCTCAGGAGCTTGGCATACCGCTTGACCGTGATCCGCGGTACCCCGAAGGCTTGCACGATCTCGCTCTGACTCACTGTGCCCTGAACGATCAACTGACTGGTAAAAAGCCGGAAGCTCTGCACGTCTCCTGCGGCGTGCTGAAACACCGGCAGGTGCCCGTTGTAGTACACCACCCGATCGGCTTCGCAATGCACCGCAACGTGCTGATTGATCTCTTTCAGGCCAGCTGGGAATATAGGCAGTTGCGTCTGCGACATGCGCTCAGTTTCTCTGACCGGCCCCTTTCGCCGCAACTCACCGGCTCATCGCATTTCCTCGACCCCGCTAAAAACACCGCCGAGATCAGGAGGTCAGAGTCT
>JBEKWZ010000451.1:0-4129 GCA_049512555.1 Candidatus Sulfotelmatobacter sp.
CGCCCGACCGCCAGCGCATCTTCAGGAACGTCATCAGTAATGCACGACGCGGCTCCGACGTAAGCGCCCCTGCCCACGCGCACCGGAGCCACCAGCGTGCTGTCGCTGCCGATGAACACTCCATCCTCAATCACAGTCGTATGCTTGTTCACCCCGTCATAGTTGCAAGTGATCGTTCCCGCCCCGATGTTCACGCCCGCCCCGATCTCCGCGTCTCCCAGATACGTCAGGTGATTCGCCTTCGATCCCTTGCCCAGCTCGATCTTCTTGGTCTCAACAAAATTCCCCACATGCGCGCCTTCCCCAATCTCACTCCCCGGCCGCAAATGCGAATACGGTCCCAGCACGGCCCCGGCACTGATGCGCGCGCCTTCCATCACGCATCCTGGACGCACCAGCACTCCATCCCCTATCTCAGAATTGAGAATCACCGAATACGACCGCACGCGGCAGCCCGTGCCAATGCGCGTACTTCCCAGCAACTGCACATAAGGTTCGATCACCGTGTCGGGCGCAATCTCCACGTCAGCATCAATCACGCACGTCGCCGGATAAAAAACCGTCACGCCCTTCGCCATCAACTGCCGGCACTTCGCCAGCCGCATCTTCTCGTCGATGTCGGCCAGTTCCGCCCGCGTATTTCCACCCAACACCTCGCTGGCATTCGCCGTCTTCCACGCCACTACGCGCTGCCGGGTTTTCGGCAGCGACTTGTTCAGCACCCCGGCCATGTCCGTCAGGTAATATTCGCCGTGGGCATTGGCGGTCGAGAGCTTCCCAATATTCCCGTAAAGTTCCTTCACCGCAAACACATAGAAACCGGAATTAATCTCACGAATCTTTTTCTGCGCCGCCGTCGCCGCTTTCTCCTCGACAATTCCCTGCACCTCGGCACTGTGCGCGCTCTTCCGCAGCACCCGGCCATACCCCGTAGGATTTTCCAGGTCGGCACTCAGCAGCGTCATCGCCGCCCGCTCAGCCAGATGAAAGTCACGCAGCCGTTCAATCGTCTCCGCCGTGATCAGCGGAGCATCACCCGACAACACGATGACGTGGTCATAGCCCGCCAGCGCATCGCGCGCGACCATAAGGGCGTGCCCCGTTCCCCGCTGCTCGGCCTGCAGCACAAGGTTGACGCCGGTATGCGCAATCGCCGCCCGCACCCGCACAGCTTCGTGTCCGATGATCGCGTACACATCTTTCGCCCGAACAATGCGCACGGCCGCGCGGATCACATGCTCCAACAGCGGCTTTCCCCCGACTTCATGTAACACTTTAGGAAGTTGCGATTTGAGCCTGGTCCCCTTGCCCGCAGCCATAATGGCCACAGCCACGCGTGGAGCCGCCGTCTGCACAGAAGAACTGCCTTTCGATTTCGTCTTCGTCTTCTTCATTGGCATCAAATATATCGTGCCCACCAAGCGATGGCTATTTTCCGCATCATCGCCTAGAATTTGTCCCCGACAGCTGCGAGGTTGGCAGTCGCGCCTCGCCATACCGAAAGGAAGACATGCCCAAGTATGTTATCGAGCGCGACATCCCGAACGTCGGCGATGTGACTCCGGACCAGGTCATCGCCATCTCGCAGAAATCCTGCAGAGTTCTCAATAACCTCGGCCCGCAGATCCAATGGCTGCACAGCTACGTCACGCAGGACAAAATCTACTGCGTCTACATCGCCCCCAACGAAGAGATGGTGCGCGAGCACGCCCGCCAAGGCGGATTCCCCGCCAACCGCGTCTCCGAGGTCAAGCTGATCATCGACCCCACGTCGGCCGAAGCATAAATTTGCTTTGCAGAAGGGCCGGGAAGGGCACGACTTTTAGTCGTGCCGCCCGCCGCCAACGAGCACGCGGGCTTTAGCCCCTGAGGTTCTCCTCAGCTGACTACAGCCCAATCCCTCCATCCACCACCAGAATTTGCCCCGTAATAAACTGCGGCGCGGTCGCGAAGAACAGCACCGCCTCGGCGATTTCCTCGCCCGTCCCGTTTCTCCGCATCGGAGTCTGCTTAGCCATGCGCCGCATAAACGCCGCCGCCGACTTTTCGCCCAGGTCAATCATCCCCGGAGCCACCGCATTCACCGCAATCTCCGGCGCCAGGGCCTTCGCCATGACTTTGGTGAGCATGTGCAGCGCCGCCTTCGACGAGCAATAATGCGCGTGCGTCGCCCACGGCCGCAGCCCGCCCAGCGATCCCATGTTGATGATCTTCGCTTCAATTCTTCCCGCGCCCTTGCCGCGCTTGCGCCGCATCCACTTCAGAGCCTCACGCGACACCAGAAACGGCCCGCGCGTATTGGACGCGAACATCGCATCCCATTGGCGCACCGTCAACTTCTCAAACTCCGCGGTCTCGTAGTTCGCCGCGTTGTTTACGAGAATGTCGATGCGGCCCAGTTCCCGCCCCGCGTCCTTCATCATCGCGCGAACGCTGGCTTCATCGGTCACGTCGCAATGCAGTGCGAATGCCCGCACCCCGAACCCTGACAGGTCGACTACCGTGTCCTGCGCTTCGCGCGCCGAGTTCCTGAAGGTGATGGCCACATCCGCGCCCGCCCGCGCCAGCGCCAGCGCCGACGCCCGTCCCAACCGCCGCGCCGCGCCGGTGATCAGCGCGGTCTTGCCCATTAGAGGTTTTGTCTGATGGTCCCTCTTATCGTCTGCCATGCAGGGATTCTACCGCCTCACTTTGCCGCTGGAAAACTCCACATTCTCCGCGCTAGAATCCAGCATGCCCGATTCCCGCAGCGTCGTGGTCTACTCCCGCAAGGGATGCCACCTGTGTGAAGTGGTGAAAGAGAGCCTGTCGAAACTCTCGCGCCGCGGCGGATTCACCTGGCAAGAAGTCGATGTAGATTCCGACTCCGATCTCCGCCGCCAGTACAACGACGAAGTTCCCGTCGTTTTCATCGACGGCCGCAAAGCCTTCAAGTACCGCATGGACGAGCAGGAGTTCCTGCGAAAGCTGGCCAGCTAAAGTGCTTTCATTCCGGCCCGCATCTTTCCAGCGCAATCTCCAGTACAATCGCTCCCGGCATGATTCCTGGCATGTTGCGCACCCAACTCTACGCTGACCCTCACAACCTGTTCATGCACGAGCTCGTGCTCGACTCCTGCCGTCGCCACGCGCCGAAGACCGCGCTCATAGACGCCTCCAGCGGCCGCCGCCTCACCTACGCCGAATACGGAGACACCGTCGAATCCCTCGCCCGCGGCCTGATCGCGAATGGCCTCAAGCCCGGTGAAGTCGCCGCCATCTTCCTCGCAAACTCATGGGAATTCTGCACCGCGTTCCACGCCATCCAACTCGCCGGAGCCACTCCTACTCTTCTCAACCCGACCTTCCGCGAGCGCGAAGTCCGCTATCAACTGGAGAACTCGGGCGCCGTCCTCCTCATTACCGACGGCGCAAACATCGACGGCATTTCCCTCGCAGGATTGCCCAACCTCCGCCGCGTCTACACCACACGCCAGCCCGCCCCTGGAACCGAGCCGTTCGCCAACCTGCTCAACCCCGTGTCCGCGATTTTTCCCAAGCCCGAGCAATCTTCCGAGCAAGCTCTCGGCACGCTTCCCTACTCCAGCGGAACCACTGGCCTGCCCAAAGGAGTCATGCTCTCGCACTACAATCTGGTCGCCAATGTGTATCAGTTGATCGGCCCGCGGGGCACGGCGCTCAGCTCTGCCGATACGATTCTCTGCTGTCTTCCCCTCTACCATATTTATGGCCTGAATGTAGTTCTGAATCCTTCTCTAATTCTGGGTGCGACTCTCGTGCTCGTGCCCCGCTTCAACGTGGAGGCTTTCACGCAGCTAATGGTCGACGAAGCGGTGACCATGATGCCTCTCGTCCCCCCCGCCATGAACGCGCTCTGCCAAGCCGCCGAGGCCAATCAATTCCCGCGCGACCACAAGGTGCGCTGGATCAAATCCGGAGCCGCGCCGCTCGCTCCCGATCTCGCGCGCCGTTTCACGCAGCTCACCAACATTCCCGTGTGTCAGGGATACGGCATGACCGAGGCTTCGCCCGTCACTCACGTCGGCTTCCTCGAACCCGAGCTCTACCGTCCCGACTCCATCGGCCACCCTTTGGCCGCCACCGACTGCCGCGTGCTATCCCAGATGGA
>JBEKWZ010000452.1:0-4117 GCA_049512555.1 Candidatus Sulfotelmatobacter sp.
TTATCGAGCAGGTCCTGCGGAATGTCGTCGGGAATGTTCAGGATTTCTTTGAGCACAGTGCCTGCATCCTTCACGCGGTCTTCTTCGCGTTCGTCATCGGCAGCAAAAGCGGCCGCGGTTGAAATGAGGACAACGAGCAAGCCCAGCACGAATTTCTTCATGAAACCCTCCTGAAGATATTTTAAGAAAAAACGGTAAAGCTCGTGACACTATGTTAAACCCTGACTCTGATCAAGTAGGGCAGCAGGCGCGAAATCGAGCCGTGGGCGGTGCAAGTGACAGAATTTGCACGTTTTGTGCCATGACCAAACGTGTGCTCCTTTTGTAACTTGGCACTTTGGCCAAGCGCTCCTAAAGTCAATCAGATAGCGGGTTCCGGGGCGGGCTCGATTTCGGCATCCAGCGTGCATCTAAAGGTTCGGAAGTGCGTTTGGACGCGGTTGAGAGTGAAAAAATTGGATTTTTCAGGCATGAAGTACACGAATGGCACGCTTCGCCTCGCGGCGCTCTTCCGAGCAACCTTTCTCTGCGTTGCCACTTTCTGCGTTGCGACGTTCTGCGTTGCCCCATCGCGGGCGCAGTCTTACGCGCCGGGTGCGCCCAGCCTGAGCGCTTACAACGCGGGGGGCGGTTCGACTGAAAATTCTGACGATCCACAGGGCTCCCTGATCACCCTGCACGCGCGGGTGAATGAGGTCAACGTTCTGTTCATCGCGACCGACAAGCACGGTAAGTTCGTGCGCGACTTGAACCAGGCCGATTTCAGCATTCTCGACGACCATAAGCCGCCACAGGTCATTCTCAACTTCCGCCGCGAAACCGATCTGCCATTGCATCTTGGTCTGCTGGTCGACGTTAGCGGATCGGTGGACGGCCGGTTTGATTTCGAGCAGAATGCAGCCACCAGTTTTCTGGAGCACACCGTACGCACGGGATTCGACGAGGCCTTTGTGGTCGGATTCAACGCACACAGCCAGATGGCACAGGACTACACCGACGACGTAAAGTTGCTCTCCGTCGGAGTGCACAAGTTGCATGATGGCGGCGGAACCGCGCTGTATGACGCCGTCTACAAGGCGTGCAAAGAAAAATTTCTGAAGGACCGCCCGGATCATCCGGTGCGCAAAGCGATTGTGATCGTCAGCGATGGTGAAGACAACCAGAGCGAGATGTCGAGAGCGCAGGCCATCGAGATGGCGCAGCGCTCGGAAGTGATCATTTACGCTATATCCACCGACGACAGCGGTCTGGTCATGCGCGGCGACAAGGTGCTCGAGCAACTCGCAGAGGCGACCGGCGGACGCGCTTTCTTCCCGTTCAAGATGAAGGACATTACCCGCTCGTTCGCGTCGATTGAAGACGAACTCCGCAGCCAGTATGTGGTCTCTTACAAACCCGCCAATTTCGACGCTGATGGGCGTTACCGCTCGATTGAAATCTCTTCTCTGAAGAAAGACCTGCAGGTGCGTTCGCGCAAGGGATATTTCGCTCCGCAGCAGTAAGGGAACTGTTCTCAGTTCTCTGTTCTCACACCTCGGCCCCGAGCCTCTTGGTTTCCCAGCGAACTTGTTATCGCAGAATGCGAAGACAAGGCTCTCGTTCGCGTTTGCTCGGGCGCTGGCACTGTGTTAACGTCCCATTGATTTCCCGTTCATCCTTCTGACTTCCGACTAACTGAGGAGGTGTTCATGGTTGGCATCATCGTACTGGTAATTCTGGTGGTCATCGCCGTGGTGCTGATCGGCATGTACAACAGCCTGGTACAGCTGCGAGTGCGCTGCGACTCGGCGTGGTCCGACATTGATGTGCAGCTCAAACGCCGGCATGACCTGATTCCGAACCTGGTGGAAACGGTGAAGGGATATGCCACGCACGAGAAGGGCACATTTGAAGACATCGCCAAATTTCGCTCGCTAGCCATGCAGGCGACCACACCGGAGGGCAAGGCCATCGCCGAGAATCAGCTGACCGGCGCGCTGAAGAGCCTGTTCGCGGTGGCGGAAAACTATCCGGAGCTGAAGGCGTCGGAGCAGTTCACACAACTGCAGGGATCGCTGAGCCAGACGGAAGAATCGATTCAGAACGCGCGGCGTTATTACAATGCCGTGGTGCGCGACCTGAACACGAAGATTCAGTCGTTCCCGACGAACATTCTTGCCGGCATGTTTAATTTCACGGCGCGGCAGTTCTTCGAGACCACGGACGCCGACCGCGAGCCGGTGCAGGTGAAGTTTTAGTCCGATGAATGCAACTTCTTTTGTAGAGATGTTGCTTGCAACGTCTTTTTGCCGCGGGCGAGAGAGACGTAGCAAGCTACGTCTCTACGAAGTGGTTGCGTGCATTCTGCTGCTGGCCGCGCCTCTCGCGGCGAAATCGTGGCGGGTTGGCGACTTTCAAGACACGATCACCGTAAACCAGGATGGCAGCGCCGTGGTGACCGAGCGTATCACGCTGGTCTTTGAGGGCGAGTGGCACGGGATTCATCGCACCATCCCGATTGAATATCCCGGGCCGAATGGAACGAACTACGAACTCTTCCTCGCAGTCATGAGCGTGACCGACGGCAGCGGCGGCAAACTCAAATACGATTCGTCCACGAAAGATGGTTCGCGCGATCTGAAGATTTACATTCCGGACGCAGTGGACGCGACGCGGACAGTTGAGATTACCTACCAGGTGCGCAACGGCACGCGCTTCTTCGACACTCACGACGAGTTTTATTGGAACGTTACCGGGAACGACTGGCCGGTGCCGATCGATCACGCGGCCGCAACGGTACATTTTCCGATGTTTGCGGCAGGGTCGCTGCGGGCGCAGGCGTTTACCGGCGTTTATGGCTCGACGCAGCGCGACGCCGTGGCGAAAGTTGACGGCGCCGCGGCGGATTTCGAAACGACGAGTCCGCTGCCGATGCGGGGCGGATTGACCATCGACATATATATTCCGAAAGACGTTCTGAAGGAGCCGAGCGCGCTGACCAAATTTTTCTGGTTCGTTGGCGGCAATCCGATTGTCTTTTTGCCGGCGGTCACGTTCCTCGGGATGTTTGCGCTGTGGTGGTGGAAGGGGCGCGATCCTGATCCGGGAGTTTCAGTTGCACCCATGTATGACCCTCCGCCGGGAATTTCTCCGGCGGAAGCGGGCACGCTGCTTGACGATTCGATTCATCCCCGCGACATTACATCGACCATCATAGATCTGGCGGTGCGGGGATACATCAAAATCGAAGAGACGGCAGAGAAAACTCTGGTCTTCACGAACAAGGATTACATCTTTCACCTGCTCAAGCCGCGTGAGCAATGGGGCACCGATCTGGCGCCGCACGAGCGCGTCATGCTGGAAAATGTGTTTGCCGGCGGGACCGATACGCGGCTCTCGAGCCTGAAGAACCGCTTCTACACGGCGGTTCCGGTCATTCGCCAGGACATTATGGCGGCGCTGAAGAACAAGGGAATTTACCTGCTCGATCCGGAGTCGGCCAACGGGTACAGCGTGGTGGGGGCGATCGCGATTCTGGTTCCGTTTGGCATTCTCCAGTACCTGGGCTGGGCGGACTTCGTCAACTCGGTTCCCTTGCTGGTTGTGTGCGTTCTCATCTCAGCTCTGATCTGGTGGCTGTTTGCGCGCGTCATGTCGGCCAAGACGATGAAGGGAGCGCGGACGCAGGTCGCAGTGCTCGGCTTTCAGGAGTTCATGAATCGAGTGGATGCCGACCGGCTCAAAGTCATGCCGCCGACTACGTTCGAAAAGTTTCTGCCGTACGCCATGGCGCTGGGCGTGGAGCACCACTGGGCGCAGGCGTTTGCGGGGATCGTGAAAGATCCGCCGCAATGGTACGTGGGACCGGGCGGCTACGTCGGGGGGTTCAATCCGATTTTCTTTTCCAGTTCGATGCACAGCATGGCAAGCGATATGCACCAGGTCTTTGTCTCTGCCCCGCGCGCGAGTTCGAGCGGGTCCGGTTTCGGCGGCGGAGGTGGTGGCGGCGGGTTCTCGGGCGGAGGCTTCGGTGGCGGCGGCGGCGGCGCGTTCTAGGCTGGGAGTTATGATGAGGTCGACTTGTGCATTAACTCTTCTGCTCGGGCTGACCGGTGTAGTCTTATTCGCGCAACAGAGC
>JBEKWZ010000453.1:0-4114 GCA_049512555.1 Candidatus Sulfotelmatobacter sp.
CAGGAACGGGTGCTGGCTGAAACCTTATCGCTGGCCAAGCAGGCCGAATCGCAACGCGACCTGGAAATCAAGAAAGCGCAATACCTGGAAGTCACCAAGCGCCAGCAGGCGCAGGCCGACAAGGCCTACGACATCCAGACCAACATCATGCAACAGCAAGTCATTGCCGAATCGGTGAAGGTACAACAGATTGAGAAAGAGCAGCAGGTCAAAGTTCAGGAAGCGGAAATCAATCGCCGCGAAAAGGAACTCATCGCAACCGTGCTGAAGCCCGCTGAAATCGAGCGTCAGAGAATTGAGACTCTCGCTGCCGCCGAGAAGCAGCGCCTGATCGCGGAGGCGGAAGGCCAGGCGTCCTCGATTCGCGCCCAAGGCGAAGCCGAAGCCGAGATCATTTTCAAGAAAGGTGAGTCCGAAGCCAAGGCGATGAACGTGAAAGCCGAAGCTTTCCAGGAATACAACCAGGCTGCAGTCATTGACCGGTTGTTCGCCAGCATGCCGGAAATTGTTAAAGCATTGGCGGCTCCGCTGGCCAACGTCGACAAGATCACCATCGTCTCCACCGGAAACGGCGATGGCGCCGGCATGAGCAAAGTCACCGGCGACATCACCAAGATGGCGGCGCAAGTGCCCGCGCTGTTCGAGACGCTCTCCGGCATGCCGCTGGCAGAGTTGATGAGCAAGATACGGCTGATCGGCGACAAAGCCCCCAAACCGGGCAACCCGCCGAAGGCCTAGCCGAGGGGTCTCGTGAGGGGAAATGCTCGTGTGGGGACGGGCGACTCGCCCGTCCCGCCGAGCGCAGCGAGGCGGGCTGTTGAAGTTGCTTGTGTGAGGCCGAGTCTCAGACCCGGCCAAGCCGAGCGAAGCTCGGAGGAAGTCGGGAGCACAGTTATGACCAACAAATCCAAACACACCGGAGTCGGACTCGCATTAGGAGCGGCGCTGGGCGCGGCCTTCGGAGTAATGGCCGGCCACATTGGCGCCTGGCTGGCGATCGGCGTCGCCATCGGAATGCTGCTCGGCGCCTCGTTCCGCCGCAAGCAAACAGATTGCCCGGAGTGCGCCCAGGTCCATCGCGTGCATGAATTGAGGAGGCAACTATGACAGCCCACAGGAAGCTTGGGGTCGCAATCATCCTGGTTACCGCGATCCTCGCGGCCATCGGCGTGGTGGCAGGTTTTCTCAGCATTACGTCGGCCGTCGGCCTCGCCGTGGTCGGCCTCTTGATCGGAACTGCTGTGGCGCGGGGAAGGTTTTCGACCGTGCTCGACGCAACGAAGAAGAATTGAAAGCCAACCCCGTAATGGGTTGGCTAGTAGCTGAAAGCTGACAGCTGACAGCTGACAGCTGACAGCTAAGAAAAGAAGGGGGTTCACCATGGCACTACTGGAGCGCGTTTCTACACTGGTCCGGGCCAATCTCAACGACCTGATCGACAAGGCCGAAGAGCCGGAAAAAATGATCAAGCAGGTCATCCTCGACATGCAGAACCAGCTTCTGCAGGTTAAGACGCAGGTCGCGATCGCCATCGCCGACCAGCACTTGCTCGAAAAAAAGCAGAAAGAAAACGAAGACAAAGTGGCCGAGTGGATGCGCAAGGCCGAACTCGCCGTCGACAAAAAAGAAGACGACCTGGCCCGCGCCTCGCTCCTCCGCGTAGAAAGTTTCCGCGAACTCAGCGAAAACTTCACGCAGCAGGTTGCCGACCAGAAAGCGCAGGTCGAAAACCTGAAGTCCGCGTTGCGCCAGCTCGAGCAGAAGCTCACCGAAGCTCAGGCCAAGGCCGACGTGCTCATCGCGCAGCATCGCCGCGCCCGAGCCGTAGGCAAGGCCAGCGACGCACGCATGGCATCCGGCGACGGCTCGAAAGCCGCGGCCTTCGACCGCATGAAGCGCAAGGTCGCGCACTCTGAGGCCGTGAGCCAGGCGAAATCAGAAATCGCCGGCGACAACCTCGACGACCGCATGGCCGCGCTCGAGAAAGAAGATCGCATCGAGCAATTGCTGGCCGAACTGAAAACCAAACGCGGAGCGTAGCGCGAGCACGTGTGGCGCGGGCACTCCTGCCCGCGTCTGCCACCGCAGGCACCCAGTTCGCAGGCTCATGCAAGGTTCTGCGCGAGTGCAACCTCGCGCTCACGCAGTCGAGAAACATCAGGAGGCACCATGTTTCGCCGTAGTCTGTTTACCGGTACCGGTTCGTTGGCATTGGCCCTCGGCATTGGCCTGCGGCTCTGGCTAGACACCAGCTTTGCCCACTTCGCCAGCGGTTTCTTGCTAGGGGTATCGATTGCCCTGCTGATCCTGGGCCTGGCACGTCCGTCGCGAAGCATCTCCAGATAGCCTTGGAACTGGTTCGCAGGTTTCCGCAGGCGCTGGCCAAAACGCAGGTCGTTCGCAATCGTTGTTCGCAATCGTTATTCGCTATGGATGAAAGGAGCACTCTTATGACCGTTACAATCGCACGTATTCACGCCATGTCCGCCGCGCTGCTACTCACGGCCCTCCTGTCGGTCACTGCGTCCGCTCAGGTCCAGCCGAAACCGGAGGACCTGGCCCAGCAGTCCTCCGTCACGTGGCTAGCCCTGGTGGACTCTGGCAAGTATTCGCAGAGTTGGGATGAAGCTGCGCAATCGTTCAAGGCAGCCGTGACTCAAGGCCAATGGCAGGACGCCCTGACCTCGGTTCGCACCCCTCAGGGTAAAGTTCTGCAACGTAAACTCAAGAGCGCCACCTACACCAAGTCGCTGCCCAATGCGCCCGCCGGCGAATACGTGGTCATCCAGTACGACACTGATTTCGAACACAAGCAGGGCGCAACCGAAACCATCGTCCCCACTCTCGACAAAGACGGAAAATGGCGCGTCTCCGGCTACTTCATCAAGTAGTCCTACCCCGTCCCACGCTTCGCGTGCTCTACGCGAAGCGTGGGATTTTCGGGTCTCAAGGCGATTGCTTCCCGAGCGGGAAGGCCCGCTGAATCTGTGACTTACAAACAGTCGTAAAACTTTGCGCGCCGCCTCGGGTTCTTGCCCTCATGACCAGGACTCGGCCTTACGCTGGCATCCTTTCCAAAGGATTCGGGCATCTTCTCAAGTGCCGCTTCTGAGTCCAGCAGAATATGACACTGCACAGGAGCGCTCACCCATGAAGAAAATCACCACAGTGCTAATGCCATTGATGGCCATGACCCTGATCTTCTCCAGTTGTGGATCGAATTCGCACGCCACCGGCAATATCAACGGCATCTGGTCTGCAACGCTTTCAAACGCGACCGCCAGCACCTTCGCCTTTCAAACCACATTGACCGTGAACGCCGACGGATCTCTGGGGACCACCAGCTTCAGCCTAACCTTGAACAACACGCCCTGCTCCTTCCCAGCCACGACAGAGAGCGGCTCCTTCACCATCAGCGGAAATTTCAACGGCCAGGTATCGGGAGCGTTCCATTATGTCATCACCTCCACCGGTGCGGAATCCAGTGTCCTAACCTTGAACGGCACCGTCAGTGCCGGGCAGATCACCGGCACCTGGTCGGTTACGGGCGGGACTGAATCCTGCACCGGCAACGGAACCTTCACCATGAACCCCGTCCTGGCGCCGGACATACGCGCCGTGCCTCCTCGGTCCCAGGCGCCGGTCCAAGACTCCTTCTCCGAGTCGAGCACGCCCCCTACATCCCCCCTTACATCCATTGACGGGCCTGCCCGCATCTCTCTATTCTCATAGGGACCCTAATTTAAGGACGGTACATGAAGAAGCTTGCATTTCTGGCGCTGCTCGGTCTGAGCCTCGCGGTTTATGGCTGCGGCAGCCGCACCCTCGACACCACGCTCACGAATACGACGGCCAGCGGAAATTGGGAAGCGCATGTCGACGGCGGTCTGGCCCAGGCCAGCGAACTGAGTTTCGTGACCGCGTTCTCGGTCACCGACAACGGAGGGACCAACAAGGGCATTTCGCTCGACGTTACCGGCTTCAGTTTCATCAATGCCGGCTCGTGCTTCGTCAACGGCATTGACGCCTCTTCCGAACAGGGATCTGCCAGTTATTCCACGATAACCGGGACCGATCAGGTCGTCGGCAGCATGAAATACACGATAACGTCAAA
>JBEKWZ010000454.1:0-4110 GCA_049512555.1 Candidatus Sulfotelmatobacter sp.
GAGCAGGAAAGAATACTACGACGCCCTGCTGTTGCTCTCGACCGCGCGCGAGCCTGTGGATGCATTCTTCGATAAAGTCATGGTGATGGTCGACGATGCAAAGGTGCGAGCGAACCGGTTAGCGCTCCTACGGACTTTGTTGAAGGAGTTTTCTACAATCGCCGATTTTTCTGAGATCGTGACGGAAGGGAAGGTTTAGCGGGTGTGTCGTCCCTCCGGGACTTGCACTGTCTCATCGTGGCTACCCGGCACTTCCGTGCCGGGCTTTCACATGCCGCCGCTCCGCGGCTGTCGTGGGGAGCAGACGGCTCAAAAAGTTTAGAAGCACAAGTGGCCGGCGGGACGCCGGCGCTACGCAAATCTCGAAACAAAGGACTCATCTATGGCGACGATTACTCTCCCCGAAGTTGAAGCGAAAGAAAGCAAGAAGTCCACAACCAAGTACGTTTACTTTTTCGGCGGCGGCAAGGCCGATGGCAACGGCAAGATGAAAGATGTGCTCGGCGGCAAGGGCGCTGGATTGGCCGAGATGACCAACGCAGGATTGCCCGTGCCTCCGGGGTTCACCATTCAGACCGAGGCTTGCCGCGAGTACATGCGGGGCGGCTTGTCGCCGGATGTCGACAAGCAGGTGGACGAATCGCTGGCCAAGCTGGAAGCGCTGCAGGGGCAGAAGCTGGGCACGGGCGAGAATCCGCTCCTGGTGAGCGTTCGCTCGGGATCAAAGTTTTCCATGCCGGGGATGATGGATACCATTCTCAACCTCGGCTTGAACGACAAGAGCGTGGAGGCGCTGGCCAAGCGCAGCAATAATCCGCGGTTCGCGGCTGATTCCTATCGACGGCTGATCCAGATGTTCGGCAACGTCGTCCTTGATATCGAGAAGTCGGCGTTTGAGGAGGTGTTTGACGCCAAGAAGAAGCAGAAGAAGGCGAAGATGGATACGGAACTCGACGCCAAGGCGCTGCAGGAAGTCATCGTGGAATATAAGAAGGTCGTGAAGAAGCACGCCAAGCGCGACTTCCCGCAAGATCCGCGCGAGCAACTGGTGATGGCTCGCGATGCCGTGTTTCGCTCCTGGGAGAACGATCGAGCCAAGGTATATCGCCGGATCAACAACATCGACGACATGCTTGGCACTGCGGTAAACGTGCAGGCCATGGTGTATGGCAATCTCGGCGACACTAGCGGCACGGGAGTGGGATTCACGCGCAACCCCGCCATCGGTACGAAAGAGTTCTACGGTGAATTTCTAATGAATGCGCAGGGCGAAGACGTCGTGTCGGGCGTGCGCACGCCGGTGCCGATCCTTGAACTGCAGAAGGTGATGCCGCTTGTCTACGACCAGCTGCGCGAAATCACCACGCGGCTGGAAAAACATTACAAGGACGTCCAGGATTTTGAGTTCACCATCCAGGACGGCAAACTCTACATGCTGCAAACCCGAGTCGGCAAGCGCACGGGACTGGCTGCGGTGCGCATTGCCATTCAAATGGTGGAAGAGGGATTGATCACAAAGGAAGAAGCAATCTTCCGCGTCGACCCGAACCAGTTGTATGACTTCCTGGTGCCGCGTCTCGATGAGAAGAGCACAAAAGTAGAAGTGCTCGCGACCGGGTTGCCTGCTTCGCCTGGAGCCGCCGTCGGACAGATTGTTTTTACCGCCGACGAAGCGGTAAAGATGGCCGGGCACGATGCGGTGAAGAAGCCTGTAATTCTGGTGCGCGCTGAGACGACTCCGGAAGACATTCACGGCATGGAAGTCGCGAAGGGCATTCTGACTTCGCGCGGCGGCATGACCAGTCACGCCGCAGTCGTGACGCGCGGCATGGGCAAGTGCTGCGTGGCGGGCGCCGAGAAAATCACAGTCGACGAAAAAGCACGCGAGATGCGTGTGGCCGGGCAAATCTTTAGGGAAGGCGACTGGATCTCGCTCGACGGTACAACCGGGCGCGTGATTAGGGGAAAACTGAACACGATTCCTCCTAAGGCAGACGATCCGGAACTGCTGCAGTTTATGGGCTGGTCCGAGCCGTTCCGCAAGATGAGAGTTCGCGCAAATGCAGACGTCCCGCGGGATGCCGTTCAAGCTCGTGCGTTTGGAGCGGAAGGAATTGGTCTCTGCCGGACCGAGCATATGTTCTTTGGGGAAAAGAAGATCAAGCACATGCGGGACATGATTCTGGCTCGCGAGGAGAAGTACATTCCCGCGGCGCTCTCAAAATACAATAAAGAAAAGGGGACCCGGCTTTCATTGAAAGAACTTGAGCCGGCAGCCGAATCCGAAGTCAAAGAGCAGGCGCAGAAACTTGCTCGCCTCGCCGCGCTCAAGGAGTTGTTGCCACTTCAGCGAAAGGACTTCGCGGGGGTGTTCGAAGCTATGGACGGCCTGCCGGTCACGATCCGCACGCTGGATCCACCGCTGCATGAGTTCCTGCCGCGCCGCGAAGACCTGATGGTAGAAATTGCCACGCTGCCATACGCGGATTCGAAGGAGAAAAAAGAACTCGTGAAGCGATACGCGGATTACGGCGCGAAAAGCGTCGGCGATCTGAAGAAGCTGTTGTCCGCGCTGCTGGCCCGGGTCGAACAGTTGCACGAGTTCAATCCCATGCTCGGACATCGCGGCTGCCGGCTCGGCATTACGTATCCGGAAATTACCGAGATGCAGGCGCGCGCGATTTTCGAAGCCGCCGTCGACTGCACGAAGAAGGGAATCAAGGTGCTTCCCGAAGTCATGATTCCGCTGGTCGCCACGGTGAAGGAAATGGCGAACCAGGGCGCGATCGTGCGCCGTGTAGCCGAGGAAGTATTCAAAGAGAAGGGAATGAAGGTCGAATACATGGTGGGCACCATGATCGAGTTGCCCCGCGCAGCGCTGGTGGCGGACGAGATTGCCAAAGAGGCGGAGTTCTTCTCGTTCGGCACCAACGACCTGACGCAGACTACGTTCGGCTTCTCGCGCGACGACGTGAACAAGGTGCTGCCGACCTACTTAGCCGAAGGCATTCTGAAGCAGGACCCGTTCGCGGCGCTCGATCAGGACGGCGTCGGACAACTCGTGAAAATGGCGACCGAGCGCGGGCGCAAGACCCGACCCACGCTAAAAGTCGGAATCTGCGGCGAGCACGGCGGCGAGCCGTCGTCGGTGGAATTCTGCTACCGCACCGGCTTGAACTACGTATCGTGCTCCCCGTTCCGCGTGTTGACGGCGCGGCTGGCGGCGGCGCAGGCGGCCGCTACCGAGACGCTGAAGGTCGAGGGCGGACGGACGAAATGAAAACCGCAGAGGACGCGGAGGACGCAGAGTAGTCGAAGGACCGTCTTTTTCGAGGCAGATGTGGAACTCGATAGCATCACCGGTGCAATTGTCGATGCGGCTATGCGGGTCCACACTGCTCTCGGGCCGGGAATGCTAGAGAGCGTCTATGAGAAGTGCCTGAAGCATGAACTTTTGAAACGGGGGCTCAGGGTCGCATCTCAGGTGTGGCTCCCGATCATTTACGATGGAGTGGAAATCGAGGGCGGATACAGAATCGACTTGCTCGTCGAAGGCGAGGTAATAGTCGAACTGAAAGTCGTTGAACAGATTCTGGACTTACACAAGGCACAGCTGTTGTCGTACTTGAAGCTGGCGGATAAGCGGGTTGGACTCTTGATCAACTTCAACGTTGTGCATCTGCGCGACGGTATCCGGCGACTCGTAAATAACTATCGGCCCTTCGCGTCCCCTGCGTCCTCTGCGGTTGTGGTTTGATTTCTTCTCTACTGCACTTTCTGCAGGCGTGCGATTAGTTTTTGGGGAAGGCTTTCTTCCGATTCCGACCACAGGCGGCGCGAGGTGACGCGGGTGTTCATTTCCGCCTTCTTGGTGAAGTCGACCAGTTTAGCGACATTGTCGCGAATCTTGGCTTGCGTCTCTTCGGTGAGTGCGACGCTTTCCTGCACGAAGAGCGAGTCGAGGCCGAAGTCGATTTCGATGTGGCCGGTCTCCTGGTAAGTTCCGTCATCGAACTCTTCTCCCTGCACTATGAACTTGACGAGTCTGGGGATGAGTTGCCACTGCTCTCCTTTCTCGTCGGGTGTCCACAGATCCCAATAGGCGTCAAA
>JBEKWZ010000455.1:0-4096 GCA_049512555.1 Candidatus Sulfotelmatobacter sp.
CGCACTACATGTTTCATGCTGGCGCCGGCTTTCTGCAATGCGCTCTCGATATTTTTCAGCGTCTGAACCGCCTGCGCGTACACATCGCCCACGCCGACGATTTTCCCCTCCGGGCCAGTCGCGGTGGTCCCGGAAACGTGCACATACGATCCGATCTTCACCGCACGAGAGTAACCAACAATGGGCTCCCACTGGGTGCCGCTGGAAAAGTTCTGGCGCTGCAGATGCTCGTGCTTAAGAATTTGATGATTCATTCGATACCCCCGTGGCCGCTAATTCTACAAGCGAAATCGTGACATTCCATGCGGTAATTGGCAGCCGCGTTCCCCGACTGCCAGCAGAATACAGCGAAATCCGCTCCAAACTCATTCGCGAACCCTCCTGCCCCTCCGGATTGCGTGGACAACAGGCTCGTAATCCATGCGCTTCTAACTAATCAGAAAAACGAATCATGCGGATAAACAAAAGTCACTTGCGTTGCAACATCGAACTGAGGTATCAACACACCCAGGTGGCTGAAACTCCGTGCGCGCCGCGGAGTTCAGGGGGCTCAAAATGATTCCGGAATCGCATCCGCTGCAGGAGTTGTTTCAGGATCTTGTGGGACGGCACTACGCCGAGCAAATCGGCATTCGCGATCCGCAGATCGTCGCCTACGTTTCTCATCTGCTGGCCGAGTTCTGCGAAGCCGATCAATTGTTCAAAGTTCACGACGCGTCCAACCGTCCGCTAGCCGACGTGGGCGAGATGCTGCTCGAATCCGACCCGGTCTACGGTCCTGCGCCCTCCTTTGACCGGGAACGCCAGGTGCGCAAACATATCGGCGACTACACGTTGTTCCTCGCGGGAATGTTCCCCGAAAGCATCAATCATTTCCGGCTGCGCCGCCAGCGCCTGGAGAATTTCATCGAGTGGGTGAAGGCGGGCAAAGAGAGCTATTACATCGTTTCCAAGTTCGAACATTTTGAGTACGCAAAGGTCGCGCCCCTGTTCGCCAGCCTCTCCAAGAACTTCGAAGAATGCGTGTACGGGTTGAACATGGTGAAGAACGATCTGGAAGAGATGCAGCATCCCATCGTTCGCCGCACGAACGAACTGATCATGTAGCGCTGGGCAGGCCTGTGATGATCAGACCTGATGATCAAACCTGATGATCAAACCAGTGATGGTCAGGCGGCCGCTTATACTCGCACATCTCCCCCGCCCAAGCGGTAGAAACTGAGCACCGCGCTGCCCTGCGCCAATTTCCGGAACCTGCGCAGCGGCCCGTATTCCTCGCCGGGATCGAATTTCTTTTCGTGCTCGGCAATCACTACCGACATCGCCCACACCAGCGACGAATCCGCCAGCGCCCGCAGCGTCTTCATGTATTCATCCTGCATGCGATACGGAGGATCGATGAACACCACGTCGGCGGCCACATGCTGGCGCTCCATCCGCCAGAAGGCGCGCGGCAATTCTTCCTGCAGGATCTTGAAACCATCGCTAATGCCCAGACTCTCCAGATTGGCGCGGATCGCATCCGCCGCCTCTGCCGAGTGCTCCACGAAATGCACTTCCTTCGCCCCACGGCTGAGGGCTTCGATTCCCACCGCTCCCGTCCCCGCGAACAGGTCAAGCCACACGCTGCCCTCCAGCGCCTCCGGATTCCCCGCCGTCAGCACGTTGAACAGCGTTTCCCGCAGCCGGTCCGACGTAGGGCGAACGTCCATGCCGCGCAAAGAGCGCAGCGGACGGCTTCGATATTTCCCGGCGATCACGCGCATGGCTCTGTACCCTTGGATCCCGCACTCACTATATCCATCCATGTAGAATAAAAGTAGCGAAGCCTTATGCGAAGTTGGTCCATTCCGATTGGGCGCCTGTTCGGCGTCGATGTCCGCATCCACCTGACGTTCCTCATTCTGCCCATGTTTATTTTCTATACAGACTATGCGGTGAATAAGGACAACGGGCCTCGCGATCTGGCACTCGTGGGCATTCTGCTGGCTTGTGTTGCCGCCCATGAAGCTGCGCACATGCTGGCCGCGCGCCGTATCGGCCTTATTCCGAAAGCAGTGATTCTGCTGCCGTTGACCGGCGTCGCTCTCTATGACGAATCGCGTGTTGAAAAGCCGCAGTCGCCAGCTTTGTTGTGGCAACGGGAGATCCGTCTCGCGCTGATTGGGCCGCTGGCCAGCTTCGCGCTCGCGTGCCTCGCTGCAGCCGTCGTAATCGGATCTGGCCACGGAGGAGATCTCTGGACGTTCCCATTCTTCCAGGCTCGCAATCTACCGAAAAGCCTGATGGGGGCGAATCTTTGGCTTGCGATTCTGAACCTCCTGCCCGCTTATCCGCTCGATGGCGGACGCATCTTGCGCGCAATATTCTCCCGCAGCCTCGACGCTTCCACGGCCACGCGGCGCGCCGTTTCCATCAGCAACGCCATCGCCATGGTGCTGATGATCGCGGGACTGTTTAGTAACAACTGGCTCACCATGGTCGGCGTTATCGTTTTTTCCGCAGCCCAGTTGGAGGAGCGCGCTCTGGTGTTTCAGTCCGTGCTCGACAACGTTCGCCTGGAAGAAGTCATGCTCACCGATTTCGCCACGCTCTCTCCCGCCGACACGCTGGAGGATGCGCTCGAAAAAGCCGTGCATTCCCTGCAGGACGATTTCCCCGTGGTTCGCGGCATGGATATGGTGGGAGTGATTTCGAAGCAGCGCATTCTTGACGCCTTGCGCGCCGAAGGAAACGGCTACGTGCAGGCCGTGATGAATAAAATTTTCGAAGTGTCGCTGCGCCAGGACACGCTGGGCTCAGCCTTTCGCAAGCTTACCTCCCGCAATACCAGCATCATCCCAGTCGTCGAAGACCAGCGCCTGATCGGCATTGTCACGCTGCAGAACCTGATGCATTCCATGGCGCTGCTGGCCGAAACCCGCAAACTGCGGCGGGACGAGTCGGAGTCGTAAGCGAAGAAGTGGGAAGGTCTGTCAGCTCTCTAATTCCGCTCGCGCGAATAATTTCAGCATCTTTTCCTCCGAGGGAGGTTGGAGGACGTTGCGCGCCGCAAAATCCTCGGCCTGCGGATACTTCGTCCCCCGAACGCGCTCAGCAGCCTGCGCCAGATCGTAGATGGTATGCCGAAGCTGAACCTCAGGTCCAAGCAAGAGCCAGTCTGCGCCTGCTTCTCCAAAGGGCATACCTACACTGCCGGCATTCACTACTCGAGTTTCTCCGATCGTTCTGTCGAACTGCATGTGGGTATGCCCGCACACGACTACCGCTGCGCCGACGTCTTTAAACACCGGCAAAAGTCTCTCTTCCGGCGTAAGACGAGTGAAGCATTCATTTTCGTTTCTCGGGGTCGCGTGACAGAACAGTACTTCGCCCAGGCCGCGAATCTGAAAACGCAGAGTTCGTGGCCAACTGGTAAGCACGCGCGCGTGGTCAGAAGAAAGCTGCTGCGCATTCCAGCGCACGGCTTCGCGAGCCTGCTCCGGAAGGGCGTAGCCAGGCGCGCCCGCCAGCTCAGCGAGCACCGCAACCTCGCCATTGCCTTGAATGAATTGGACCGGAATCTCGAGGTCGAGTAAACAGGTGAGAGTTTCAACCGGCATCGGTCCCGGAAGCACATCGCCTCCGACCACAATCAGGTCTACGTTGGCTGCACGAATCTCTCGGAGCACGGCTTCCAGTGCGGGGAGATTTCCGTGGATGTCATAGATTGCCGCAACATGGATTGCCGCAACCCGGATTGCCGCGCCCTGCATGACAGGCCCTCCTCGCAATCGAGGGGAACAAGTAGCCAACGAGTAAACTCAGAACAGCCGCACCGCTTTCGCCTTCTGCACCGCCGGAATCGTTCGCAGCTTTGCCAGAACTTGGTCGGTGACGGTTCCGTCCACGTGGACAACCGCGATTGCCTCGCGCGGCTGGTCTGAATCTTTCTCGGCGCGGCGGCCCAGCGAGAAGTCGGCAATGTTGATCGACTCTTCACCGAGAATTGTGCCCACTTTGCCGATCACGCCCGGGACGTCGCGATTGCGTAGGTAAATCAGGTTGCGCTCAAGCGGCGCTTCCACGTCGATGCCATCCACATGCAGCAACCGCG
>JBEKWZ010000456.1:0-4087 GCA_049512555.1 Candidatus Sulfotelmatobacter sp.
TCTCGCCCGAAGAAGCCACCCAGGCACTCAAGAAAGCGCGAGAGTGCGGTTATCGTCCGGCCCGGGCAGCATAACAATTGGGCCCAGCAAGATCAGAAGGCGGCCTCTGCGGGCCGCCTTTTTGATAATCCTCTCGATGATTTCTTAGAAGATGATGTCCTCACTCCAACCCACCCCGTCGGATGTCGCAGCGCAAATCCGGCTCGCACTCAAGGGCGGCGGCTCGGCCGAGCACGCCGCCGGAGTGCAATGGTTCTTCAAAGATAAAATCAAGTCGCGCGGCCGGTATACCGCCGATCTGCGGCGGGCCGTGCGCCGCTGCCGCCAGGAAATTCTGCGGGAGCACGATCTCGACTTTCTGATCAAGGTCGCCGACGAACTATTCACCGGCTCCGTGCTCGAAGAAAAAGTTGCCGCCGTGTTTCTGCTCGAAAACATGGACGCGCAGTTCAGCGACCATGAATTCCTCATGTTCGAGTCGTGGCTCAACCGCATCAGCAGCTGGGCCGACCACGACGGCCTGGTTCATTACCTGATCGCGCCCATGGTGGCGGTGAAGCCTACGCGCGTCAAGAACGTATTCCGCTGGGCCAAGTCACCGAATCGCTGGCATCGCCGCGCAGCCTGCGTAGCCCTGATCCGCGGAGCCCGGGCAAAAACATTCTTCCCTAAAATCGTAAAACTCTCCGACTCGCTGCTTGCCGACGAAGACGATATGGTCCAGAAAGGCTTGGGCTGGCTGCTGCGCGAAACCGCAAAATACGATCCCCGACACACAGTGCCGTATCTGATGAGAATTCGCACCCATGCTCCGCGACTAGTGTTGCGGACCGCGTGCGAGACTCTGCCAGCCGCGGATCGGAAGCGCGTTATGTCTCGCGACGAGTAGCCTGCCGCCCCGCCTCAGAAATAACTCAGCCACGCATCGCTCCGCCGCTGCTTCAGCCCTGCAAACCACTGGCACAGCGGATACAGTGCCAGCACCACGCACCCCCAGATCAGATAAACGATCGGCAACGAGTATCCCCAGCCCGGCGGTTGAGTGATGGGAAACTGCCCGAGCGTCGGCGATTCAAACATCCAATGCACTTGCCCGTAACGTGCGTAGCACACCGCCACGGCGATCAAGTGGATGAGCGGTATATGCAGCAGGTAATAAAACATCGGCACTTTGCCGATGGTGAGCGCAGGCCGCAGCCAGTCCGGAGTCCCCCCGTCCACCGCCCACAGAAAAAGCATCGCGGGGCCAAGCGTCATCAGCAAGTAAATCAGCGACGGTGGATATTTGTTCGCATTTAGAAATGACAGCACGGTAAACGCCGCGGACTTCTGCGCGCTCCAGGGCCCCGGATCGCCATAGCGGTTAATCGCACGCAAGATAACAAAGGCCGCGCTCAGCCCAAGGCCCAGCCGCAACAGGAACGCCCTGCGCCGCTCCTGAGGCCAACTGTAAATCTGTCCGAGACCGTAGCCTGCCGCCGTGACTCCAACCCAGGGAATAAGGACATAGGTCACGAACACGACGTGCCCCGGACTCTTCCATAGAATGTTGAGCGAATGCAGAATAGTCCAGAACGGATTGTTCGAGTCCACGGAATCCAACAGATTGTGGGTCGCAATCATCACCACGCCGAAAGTAGCGACGGCCCACGCTGGCAGATAAACCAGCACCGACAGTGTGATCATCGCCCAGCCCAGTGCCCACAAAACAATCAGGATCAGAACGTGATAGTCGAAGTTGAACTGCCATCCCAAACAGCGGGTCACTGTCACTTCCAGAAAAATCAGCCACAGTCCGCGAGTGAAAAGAAATCTCGACAGCTCGCGTTTGGTTTTCTTGCGCAGCGATAGATAGGCCCCGGTTCCGGTGAGCAGGAAAAATACCGGCGCGCAGAAATGCGTAATCCAGCGTGTGAAAAACAGTGGAATCGTGGTCGTGGCCGGGTCGGTGGGATTCAGGCCCGAGTTGCCGAAAAAATCCCTCGTGTGATCGAGGGCCATCAGGATCATGATGACCCCGCGCACCACATCGATCGACTCAATGCGGAAGCGCGGGACGCGAGCGGACTCGGCGATCGCCGACATTTGCGGAAGTGTAACAAAAAATGTCGGCAATGGGTCCGGTCAAACGGACCCACTACCAAAATGTCAAAATGTCCGCGGATTCGCTCAAATCCTTCCTCTTGTTTACAATAGAGCTTTGCCCATGGACCTCGCCGCCATCCAAGCTGCGCTGCGCGAACGCAACATCGACGCGTGGCTGTTCTACGATCATCATCATCGCGATCCCATCGCCTACCGAGTTCTCGGATTGCCAGCGAGCCTGATGGTGACGCGGCGCTGGTTTTACCTGATCCCGGCGGAAGGCGAACCGGTCAAGCTGGTGCACAAGATCGAAGCCGGACACCTTGATTCCCTGCCCGGCAAGAAGCATCTGTATTCCGGCTGGCAGGAATTATTCGACCAGCTCAAATCCATCCTGGCGCGGCATCGCGATCTTGCCATGCAGTACTCCCCGAACAATAGCGTGTTCACAATTTCTCTGGTCGATGGCGGCACGATCGACCTGCTGCGCGGCCTGGGCAAGAACGTTGTCAGTTCCGCCGACCTGGTCGCCCAGTTCGAATCCACCTGGAGCGACGCGCAGATCCAGTCGCACTTCGCCGCCCGCGACAGCGTCGACTCCATTGTGGCCGAGGCGTTTAAAGAAATCGGCAAACGCGTTCGCAACGGCGGCACCAAGGAGCACGAAATCCAGCAGTGGTTCATGGAAGCCTTCGCCCGCGAGAATTTACTCACCGACGATCCACCGATTGTGGCTGTCAACGCCAACGCCGGCAATCCGCACTACGAGCCGCATGCCAGCCATCCCGTGCCCATTCGCGAGGGCGATCTCGTCCTGCTCGACGTCTGGGGCAAGAAAAATACCCCGGGCGCGGTCTACTACGACATCACCTGGATGGGCTTCCTAGGCCCGGCCGCGTCAAGCCGCATGCAGGAAATTTTCCACATTGTGCGCGATGCGCGCGACGCCGGGGTGAAGACGGTGCTCGACGCCATCCACGGCGGCCGACGCATCGCCGGGTGGGAAGTCGACCGCGCTACCCGCGGCCACATTCAAAAGGCCGGGTACGGCGATTATTTTATTCATCGCACCGGACATTCCATCGGCACCGACGTCCATTCCAATGGCGCCAACATGGACGACCTCGAGATTCACGACGAGCGGCAGATTCTTCCCAACTCCTGCTTCTCGATTGAGCCCGGCATCTACTTGCCGGAGTTTGGCGTGCGCAGTGAAGTGAATGTGCTGGTGCGAGCGAAGTCGGCGGAAGTAACGGGAAAAATCCAACGCGAGATTGTGAAGATCTGAATGGCTAATTCCACAGTAGAAAAGAAAGTGGCGCAGGCGGAGCCGAGCAGCATGATGGCGGTGCTTGCACCCGCGATCGGCTGGCTGGTCCCGGGCGCCGGTCACATGATCCAGAAACGCTGGATTCGCGGGGCGCTGCTATTTATCTCGATCATGACGCTGTTCCTGCTCGGGCTTGCCATGCAGGGCCGCATCTATAAAGCGAACGGCGGAGATATTCTCGACATCCTTGGCTTTATCGGGGACTTCGGCGCAGGCGGGCTCTACATTCTGACGCTGGCCAACGATTGGGGGCAAGGGGCGATCGCGTTTGCCACTGCCGATTACGGAACGAAATTCATGATTGTGGCGGGACTGCTGAACTTCATTGCGGTCGCCGACGCGTATCACATTGCCATCGGGAAAAAACAGTGAAACAGTTCTCAGATCTCAGTTCTCGGTTCTCAGTCAAAATCGCTTCGCGGAGATGCGCGCTGTGACCATCACTCTCAATCATTTCAGTGCGGCGGCGGTGTTTGCGCTGTTCGCATCGATTGTCTTTGGCATCACGCACCGCGAGACTACGCGCGAGATGGTCCGCTATGGACTGTATTGTTTCGCGATGTTCTTAGGCGGCGTGCTGGTCGCTGGCTGGGCGATGTGGGTGTTGCGACGGTAGTTTCGAGCTACGAGTCTTGAGCTTCGAGCAAATTGGATTCTGCTCGAAGCTTACTG
>JBEKWZ010000457.1:0-4079 GCA_049512555.1 Candidatus Sulfotelmatobacter sp.
GCCGGCGTCCGCGCTCAATCGCAACCGATCCCTCGCGAGCCGTCACCCGCATATAAGGCCGCGCGCCCAGAAACGTGTAGCGCCCGATCTGCTCTCCGCGCTCCACCGACTCCAGCAGGAACGCGTGCGGCTCTTTGTCGGCGATGGCCAGAAACGCAGAAACCGGTGTCAGCAAATCGGCGCTCACCGATTTCACGACTGGAACCAGCGTGGCCTCTCGCGCCAGCCGTGAGAATTGTTTGAAATCCGGTTGCAGCATCGTCTGCGATCCAGTCCGCCGCTTCGGCGGGATTTTTATTATAGGCGACGCCCGCGAAACGGCAGGATCGCTGCTCAACAATCGCTGCTCAACAATCGTTGCTCAACAATCGTTGCTCAACCAGCGCAACCTGTGATGCAATCACTCCCATGAACCGCCGAAATTTTATTCGCCTCTCAGCTGCAGCGTCTGCCGCTGTTCTGTGCCGCCCGACTAGCTTTGCCGACACCAGCGCCAGTCCGTCCCTCCGCCTGACGATTCGACCCGACCGCCTGGGCAACAAAATCGCCGACGACTTCACTGGCCTGAGCTATGAATCCGCGCAACTCGGAAATCCTAATTTCTTTTCCGGCGCGAATACAGAACTAGCCGGCTTCATCCACCGCCTAGGCGCGTCCGGCGTTCTGCGCATCGGAGGCAACACCAGCGAGTACTGCTACTGGACCCCCGATCCCACAAAGCCCGCGAACCTGCAGAATCCGGAGAGCATGCGCACCGGAGACAAAGCGAATCCTGCCGCCTTCGGCATGGCCGTCGGTCCCGACACCGGGCACGAAGCTCCCGCGCCCGTCAGCATCACTCCGCAGGCCATCCGCAACCTGCGCGAGTTCCTCGACGCCTGCGGCTGGAAGCTGATCTACGGCCTGAACCTGGTCACCGGCAACGCTTAGGACGCCGCCGATGAAGCCGCCCACGTGATGGACGCAGTGGGCTCGAAGCTGATCGCATTCCAGCTCTGCAACGAGCCCGACCTTTTCTTTCGCAACGGAATTCGCAAGTCCGATTACGATTTCAAACAATTCGCCGTCGAGTGGCAGCACTTTTACGAGACCATCCGCGCCCGCGTTCCCAACGCCCCTTTCGCCGGACCCGACACCGCCTACAACAACGAATGGCTCGTCCCCTTCGCCCGGCAATTCAAGCGCGAGGCCGTGTTTCTTTCGCAGCACTATTACGCCGAGGGCCCGCCCACCGACCCCTCCATGACCATCGAACGCCTGCTCCGGCCCAATCCCAAGCTGCAAGCCGAGTTCGCAGGCATGAAGACCACCATGCAAGAGTCAGGCCTGCCTTTCCGCCTGGCGGAAACCAACTCCTGCTATCAGGGCGGCAAAGCCGGCGTCAGCGACACCTTCGCTTCCGCCCTCTGGGCCGCGGACCTCATGTATCAACTCGCCTCCGCCGGTGGCACGGGCATCAACTTCCACGGCGGCGGTTATGGCTGGTACACCCCCATCGCAGGAACGCAGGAAAAGGGCTTCACAGCCCGGCCGATTTACTATGGGATGCTTCTGTTCGCGCAGGCGGGCGCTGGCCAACTTGTCGAAAGCAAACTCGACTCATCAGAAGCGGCGCCGCTACTCACGGCGTACGCCGTTCGCGGCAACACCGGATCCATCAAAGTCGCCGCGTTCAATAAGCACCTCGATCATAACGTTCACCTCACTCTTGACCCGGGGCGACACGCCCAGCGGCTAACCGGACTCCGTCTGCAAGCGCCGAGCGTGAACGACACCACTAACATTACCTTTGGACGATCCCCCGTGGGCGCAGCCGGCGCGTGGTCTGCGGTGAAGCAAGACTTGCTCGCGCTGGAGAACGGAGTAGTTGTCCTCGACCTCCCGGCGGCCAGCGCCGCCTTGATTACGTTAGAACCGGTGTGACGCAGAACAGGAGCGCTGGCATCGTCCGAATTCCTGCGCCCTTCGCGCCCTTTTTGCGCGTTTGCAGCGGCCCGCCAAACTTTGGTCACTTGTTGCGCGCTCGCCACGCACTAAAATCGTTAGTATCCCGAGTAGTATGAACATTTTGAGCTTCCGCCGAGGTGTAGTGTCTCTTCGTCCTCTCAGGAAAACCTCAAAGAACGGGCCAGAAATTCGCGATCCGTAAATTCGCGAACCGTAAATTCGCGAACCAGCATTCGAATTGACGGGACGACTCTTGCAGTCGAAGATTACGAACTAGCAGCAACAAACTGGCACCACCGAATTTATGCGAGTAAAGTTTTGGGGCGTACGCGGTTCCACGCCCACTCCACAGGCCGAGAACCTGCGCTACGGAGGCAACACCTCCTGCGTCGAAGTGCGTGTCGGAGATCAGATCTACATCTTCGACTGCGGCACCGGCTTCCGCGTGCTCGGCCGCGAACTGGGCCGCGAATTCGGCGCGCGCCCTTTCTCCGCGCACATTTTCGTTTCGCATTTCCACTGGGACCACATCCAGGGCATGCCTTTCTTCCGCCCGCTCTATGACAGTCCCGACAGCCATTTCGTCTTCCACTCTTCCAGCCGCACCCGCAGCCTCGAGCAGGTCATGGCCGAACAGATGGCCGCGCCCTACTTTCCCGTCGACCTCGACCAGATGAAGGCCAAGCCCGACTTCTGCAACATTCAAAATGGATGTCTGCCCATGGCAGACGGCACCCAGATCAAGACCGCCTGGCTGAACCACCCCCAGGGCTGCATGGGATTCCGCCTCGAAAGCAAGGAAGGCGTACTGGTCTACGCCACCGATAACGAACCCGGCGACCCCAACTTCGACAAGGCCGTGCGCAAGCTCGCCGAAGGCGCCGACATCCTCATCTACGACGCGCAATATCTCCCCGAAGAATACGAAGCCCGCCGCCGCGGCTGGGGACACAGCCACTGGCGCGAAGCCGTCAACGTGGTCATGGAAAGCGGCGCGAAAGAATTAATCCTCTACCACCACGACCCCGACCACACCGACGCCATTGTCGACAAAGTGGTCAAAGACGCCCTCAACTACTACCCCAAAGTCCGCGCCGCCGCCGAAGGCATGGAAATCAAACTGTAAGCGTGGGCGGCCACCCTCGGCTCTAGCAAGCCCCGGGTGGCCCATCCTTTGCGTTCTTTGCAAAGGGTGGGTCTTCCCAAACGCGGACAGCGTGGGCTCTCGCGGTTGATTTTTTCTAACCGAGCTCCGTACCTGGTCTTACAGTAACCGTATGCCGAAAGGCCTCAAACGCTACTACGGTCAGGATCATCTGCACTTCCTTACTTGCGGTTGCTATCACCGGCAACCCTGGCTGGCTACGCCGAGCCGCCGCGACCTGTTCTCGCAGATTCTGGAGGAAACCCGCCAACGCTACAGCTTCGTGGTGGTGGGTTACGTGGTGATGCCGGATCACATCCACCTGCTCATCAGCGAACCGGAGCGAGGCACGCCCTCCACCGTCATGCAAGTGGTAAAGCAACGCTATGCCCGGGCGATATTGCGCCACAAGGGGCGGAACTCCGCGCAAAGCGAATTATGGCCCGACCACAAGGAGCATGTGTGGCAACGGCGCTTCTACGACTTCAACGTGTGGAGCGCGCGCAAGCGGATCGAGAAACTGCGCTATCTACATCGCAATCCGGTGAAGCGCGGACTGGTGCAGGAGCCGCAACAATGGGAGTGGAGCAGCTTTCGTAGCTACGCCTACCGCGAGGAAGGCCGTGTAAAAGTGAACCAATGGCCCGATCCTGTGCTCAAGATCCGGTCAGCCGCATAGGGGACATCGGCGCTCTGAGATCGACAGTTGTGCTAAGCCCACCCTTTGCAAAAAGCGCAAAGGATGGGCCACCCAGGATCTACTTCATCTCAATAGACAGGCCATCCGCATAGGAGCTGGCCCCTCCCGCCATTACGTTCGTCATCTAGCACTCCCTGCCTGATTAAGAAATACTCATAACAATCAAGTCGCTTTGCTAGGTCATCAGTTCCTGCCTGTTGTAGTCCTAACTACATAAAATTTCGAGGGAGACTCATGTTTCGACGAGTTGCGAAACTCTTGCTGATCTGTCTGTGTGCCTGCCCGATT
>JBEKWZ010000458.1:0-4075 GCA_049512555.1 Candidatus Sulfotelmatobacter sp.
AGGCCGATTATCTCGGCATCGAATACATGTACCGCGCCGGGTATGACCCCTCAGCGTTCGTGTCGTTCTTCGAAAAGATTCAGGCGATGGAAAAGAAGAAGCCGGGGAGTCTGTCGAAGGCCTTCGCAACTCATCCTCAGACTCCGGATCGGATCGAGAAGTCGCAGGAAGAGATTCGGAAGATTCTTCCCGCCAAACAGCAGTATGTCGTGACCACGTCGGAGTTCGACGAGGTTAAGGCGCGGCTGGCGGCCATCGAGAACAAGCACAAAGTCATCGATCAGAAGGACTCGAACAAGCCCAGCTTGCGGCGCACTTCGAATACCTCCGACACTTCCAGCGACGGCAAGAGCGATGACGATCGCCCTACGCTGAAGCGGCGGGATGATTCGTCGAACTAAACCATTCGTGCTGGCGTCGGAAAACGGGTAGAGAATTATGACCGGCGGCCTTGGCCGCCGGTTTTGTTTTCGGGGACGTTTGTACCGGCGGCACGACTCGATTTGGCATAGAATCGCATTTTGGGCGTCCCTCACAGCTGGCTGTGATTTCGATCACAGATTGGACTCGGGGGACGGACTTAGGCTCGGCTATGCTGGTTTTAATAGCTCGCGGATAAGGCTCGCGGATAAGGCGGAATAATTCCCATGCCAGAGAACACACTCAGCATCACCGACAATCGCACCAACAAAACCTACACCGTCCCGGTCGACAACGGCACCATCCGGGCCATGGATTTACGGCAAATCAAAACGGGCGCGGACGACTTCGGGTTGATGACTTACGATCCGGCGTTCATGAACACCGCGTCGTGCAAGAGCGCCATCACCTACATTGACGGCGACAAGGGCATCCTGCGCTATCGCGGATATCCCATCGAAGTTCTCGCCGAGCGCTGCACCTTCCTCGAAGTAGCCTACCTGCTGCTCTTCGGCGAACTGCCCACCGAGAAAGACCTGAACACCTGGGTCTATAGCATTACGCATCACACCATGCTGCACGAAACCACCAAGAAGTTTATGGAAGGTTTCCGCTATTCCTCACACCCCATGGCGATGTTCGTGAGCACAATTGCGGCCTTGTCGAGTGTGTATCCCGACGCCAAGAATATTCACGATCCGGCCAACCGCATGCACCAGATTTCGCGGCTCATCGGCAAAGTGCCTTCCATCGCGGCCATGTCGTACCGGCACAACGTCGGGTTCCCGTACGTCTATCCCGACAACGATCTGAGCTACACCGAAAATTTCATGAATATGTTGTGGAAGATGGTCGAGCCCAAGTACGTGGCGAATCCCGCGATTGCGCGCGCGCTCGACATTCTGTTTATTCTGCACGCCGACCACGAGCAAAACTGCAGCACCAACGCGATGCGCTCGGTGAGCAGCTCGCAGGCTGATCCTTATTTGTCGGTCGCGTCCGCGGCTTCTGCGCTCGCCGGACCGCTGCATGGGGGCGCCAACGAAGAGGTTTTGAAGATGCTCGACGAGATTGGCACGAAAGATCACGTGCCGGCCTACATCAAGCGGGTCAAGTCGGGCGAAATCAAACTGATGGGGTTCGGGCACCGCATCTACAAGAATTATGATCCCCGGGCGAAAATCATCCGCTGGAGCGCCGAGCAGGTTTTCCAGGTCACGGGCCGCAGTTCCAAGCTCGACATCGCGCTGGAGTTGGAACGCATCGCTCTGGAAGACGACTACTTCGTGAAGCGCAAACTCTATCCCAACGTCGACTTCTATTCCGGCATCATGTATCAGGCGATGGGCTTCCGCCCGGAAATGTTCACCGTGCTGTTCGCCATTCCGCGCACTGCAGGATGGCTGGCACAATGGCAGGAACTGATCACCGATCCCGAGCAGAAGATCGCTCGCCCGCGTCAGGTCTACACCGGACACGGCGAGCGGGAGTTCACTCCCATCGATAAGCGAGTTCCCGTGCCGATTCCGGCAGATTATCCGGTGCGCTGAACATTGCGCACCTCGCCAGACGATTTGCCCCGCCTAACCGCGGGGCATTTTTATTGTGAATGTCGCCCGTTCCCGGACGCTGCCGCGACCACGGTCAGCACGGGGCGTTCGCAGCTAGAGACGGACCACCGGGGCTAAAGCCCAGCCTTAATCTGACTGGTGACGCGGCGCTGAAGCGCCGCTCTTCCACGGTCGTGCGAAAGGAGGTCCATTTGAGGGGGCGTCTTTGTTGGGGGAGCGTCTTGCGCTCTGACGGGCGTCATCTTCCGATGGCCCCAATCAGAAATGCTGGCGGCTAAAGCGACGACCCGCAGGTGGTTTTGCCCGCGGCTCATAGTAAGGGAAGCGAAAGATAGTGTGAGGGGGACGTGCACCCTGGCGCCGAATGTATTCGTGCTGCGCCTTCTTCGCGCTGCGTCTTGACGTTCGCGAAACGACTCGTCGTGATTACGCGGCGTGTTTGGCCAGTTCGGCTAGGCGCTCGCGGTGACGCTCTGGCGAAGTGATCACCTTCATCTCCTGCCAGTCATAAGGAAATTCTCTGCCGCAATCGAGACAAGCGACGTAGGTTCCGGTGAGCGACGCAGCCTGGGGGCGGCGCGCTGCTCCGCGGAGGGTCACTGGAAAGCTGTATCGTGCATGTCTGCACCCGAAAAACGTATCCACTAATTTACTGATCATAACCCACCTTCCACATTCGAGCTGGTTGGCTCGTTGTCCCTGGATTCGACTCTACGCGCCCCCTCACGGTGTTCTGTGCGCGCTTAGTACTTTAATACTTAGATTCAGGAATTGGCGAAACGGTTTACGGATTTCTCGAGGCTCCCGGTTCACAATGGGAATGTGCCTCAAAACCCTTCTACTGGATATAGTTACAGCAAGAGGAAAAACGTTTCACTGCACCCGGCGGAAGCGATTGAACCACCGAAATCACCCCTCTAGCGTCCGCTTCGCGGGCAGAGATTTGCCGGCCAGATTCCGTTTATAATGCGCCGATGCCGATCGAGTTTCACAGTGTGCAGAACGGCATGGGCCGCATCTGGCTGTGCCGCGGCATCCTCACCGGCAGGGAACTCATCGCCAACAATGAGCGCATCCTCGATTCCAAAAGTTATGAGGGGGTGCGCTGGTTGCTGATCGATGAGACTGAGACCACCATGGACATCTCGACGGAGGAAATTCGCGCTATCCGCCGCCAGGACGATCGCCTTGCCGCCGTGCTACCCGAACTGGTCACCGCCGTCGTTGTTCCTTACGATGTTGGCTTTGGCATGACTCGCATGTGGGAGATTCTGACGGAGCGTCCCGGATGGTCCACACGAGCGTTCCGCACCAGGCCCGAGGCGGAGGCGTGGCTGCGCGAAGAAGTCCGCCGCAAATTTGGAATAGAAATGCCTGAAAATCTGAGCCCGCCTGAGTGAGCACTTGCTTACTGAGCACCTGTTTAAGGAGGACGAAATGTTCAGTCGTACTATGCGGTTGCTGCTGGTTGCCTGTTTTCTTACGAGCGCAGTATGGGCAGCGAGCGATCCCTTCGTTGGCAAATGGAAGGTGAACCCGTCCAAAAGCAAACTCAACGACGAAATGAAGGTTGAGGTCGCGGGCGCAAACAAGTACATCCTCACCTTTGCTCCTGGCGCAGTCGACACCATCGTAGCCGACGGGAGTGACCAGCCAGCCCTGCGCGGAACCACCTTGTCCGTCACGGTGAAGGGACCCAACAGCTGGGTCGTCATCCGCAAGATGAAGGGCCGCACGCTGCTCACGGGGTATTGGACGCTTTCCGAAGACGGCAAGACGCTTGACGACGCCTACACGGAGTACGCGCCCGACGGTTCGAAGTCGAACATTCCCTATGTGTACGAACGGACGGCAGGGACTTCGGGGTTTCCGGGCACGTGGGATAGCGACAGCGAAAAAGTGAAGGCTGGCATAGAGCTCCAGATCGAGCCCTACGAGAGTGACGGACTGTCATTGAATAGTGCTGGTGCAGATCTAACTAAGAAGATGAAGTTTGATGGGAAGGATTATCCGGACGTCGATCCGAATGCTGATCCCGGCTCGGCATCTTCGGGACGCCGCGTGAACGAACGCAGTCTGGAAAT
>JBEKWZ010000459.1:0-4061 GCA_049512555.1 Candidatus Sulfotelmatobacter sp.
TCAGCATCTGGCTGGCCCCGCACAATCGCGCTGAGATGGATACTCTAGCCCAGCAACTCTACGACCGCACTTCACCCAACTACCGTCATTTCCTGAACCGGGCGCAGTTTGCCGCGCGCTTTGCACCGACCGCGGCGGAAGCGAAAGCAGTGCAGGAATTTTTCGAAACCCATAATCTGAAAGTGGTGAAGGTCGCGCCGGATAACATGTTCGTGCGTGCGCGTGGAACGGTGAGCGATGTCGAAACCGCTTTCCACGTGGTGCTGAATAATTACGAGGTCAACGGGAAAACGATCCGCTCCAATGATCGTGATCCCTACATCGACAGCGCGGCCGCAGCGGTGACCCGTTCCGTCTCCGGGCTGGACTCCGGTGAATTTGTGCACCCGGCGATGACGCGGACCGTGAAGTTCCCCACCAGCCCGTCGACTCCTGCGGCAGCCAGGGCGGCGGCGACCAGCGTGCACAGCCTGGATACGTTGGACGGCTTGGGATTTAGCAACAACTGCTTCAACGGCACCGAGAAGGACGTTCTTTCCACCAACGGCGACGGTGAGCTTCCCATCGGAACCTACAAGGGCAATCACCTGAATTTTTTCAGCCTGACCAGCCCCGGTTGCGGCTATGACCCGCTGATGATCCAGACGGCCTACAATCTCACCGCCCTGTATGCTGAAGGATTCGACGGCACCGGCCAAACCATCGGCATCATCGACTGGTGCGGTTCGCCAACGATTCAGAGCGACGCCAATGTGTTCTCGGCGCAATTCGGCCTGCCGCTGTTAACCTCGTCGAATTTCACGATCACGAATATCCCCAGCCCGAGTGCGTGCTCGGCGCCCGATTCGGTTGAAATCAACATCGACGTGGAGTGGTCGCATGCGGTTGCTCCCGGAGCCAACATCAACCTGATTGTTCCCCCCACCGGGTACTTTCAGGACATTGACCAGGCCGAATACATTGTCATCGACGAAGGCCTGGCCAATGTTCTTTCCGGCAGCTATGGGGCTGAAGAAATCTACGTTCCTGCGAGTGAGTTGCAAAACGGCAACCTGCTTTCCGAGTTGGGAGCGATCATGGGAATCTCGACCAACTTCTCCACGGGCGATTCCGGCAATTTCACTTACGGCTTCCCTGAGTACTACACGCCATCGGTGAGCTATCCCGCTGATTCGCCGTATGCCACGGCAGTGGGCGGCGTGACGGTGGCTTTGAACGCCGACAACTCGATTGCGTGGCAGGCCGGCTGGGGCAATAACGAAACGTTTCTGTCCTATGCAGGCGAGGTGTTCGATCCGCCGTTTGCGGAGGGGTTCGCCGGCGGATCAGGCGGAGGCCCCAGCACCTGTGCTTTCCAGGACGTCAACTACAACTGTCTTGCCGGCTTCCCCAAGCCGTGGTACCAGAAGGGGTTTGTGCCGGGAAAATATCGGCAACTTCCGGATATATCCTGGGTGGCCGATCCTTTTACGGGAGTCGTGATCGCGATTACGGTGCCGGATGAGGTTCCGTCTCTGCTCTGGCAAGTATGGGGAGGCACGAGCGTGGCTTGCCCGATGTTCTCGGGCTTGTGGGCGATAGCCAACCAGGAAGCAGGAGTTCCTCTGGGACAGGCTGCGCCGTACGTCTATTCGTTGCCGGCGGGTGCAATCTACGACATCGTCCCGGTGACCTCGAAAACAAACGTGACCGCATCGATTCAGGAACCGACTGTCACCAATAAGTACACTCCAGCTGAGGTTGGCGGGGTCACATCGGGCGCGTTCGTCAGCGCCCTCTGGGACGACGCCGATGTGGCAGACACCGCGCTGGTGTTTACATTCGGCACCAATCCCGGCCTTACGACGCATAAAGGGTGGGATGACATGACCGGAGTGGGAACCCCGAACGCGAAGGCGTTCGCGGATGCCTTCGCACCGGCACCTGCTGTCAAGAAGTAAGAGGCAGCGTGATGACAAGGCCCCCGCGCCTGCTAGGGCGTGGGGGCTTTTTTGCGTCGGCACACAATGTAGCAAGACTGCGACAATACGAATTCTTCAGCACAAAACTTTTGCTGCAGGAAAATAAGAGCGTTTTCCTCGCCTGCGATTGGTGACTGAAGCGCTTCGTAATCGTCCATCCGTCTGAGGAACAAACTTCCATGACTTTGCTTCAGGACCTCCGCTTCAGCCTGCGCCAACTGTTTAAGAGTCCCGGCTTCAGCTTGACGGCAATCCTGTCTTTAGCGCTGGGCATCGGAGCGACCACTGCGGTATTCAGTGTCGTGTATGCCATCCTGATGAACCCTTATCCTTATGCGGCGCCGGATCGGATGGTGCACATGAGGTTGCTCGACGACGCGCAGCAAGAGCGCGGGTTCGGGCTGACGGGTGGGCAGTGGCAGCAGATTCGGAAATCGCCGGTGGTCGAAGACGCATTTATGGAGGACGATTGGAGCCTGACCGTCACCGGGCACGATATCCCGGAAGATGTGCAGGGGATTTACCTGAGTTCCAATGGTTTTTCTTTTCTGGGTGTTCCGCCCGCGCTGGGGCGAGGATTGATTCCGTCGGACGCGATTGATGGACAGGAGCCGCAGGCGGTCGTGGTGCTGGGCTACAAATTCTGGCAGCGTCATTTCAACGGGGACCCGGGCGTGCTGGGCCAGAACCTGCAGCTGGTGCGCAAGAACTACACCATCGTGGGCGTGGCCGGCCCGCGCTTTACCTGGGGGGATGGCGATGTGTACCTGCCGCAGAAAGTTACCCAGGACCCGGTCAAGTCTTTTTACGTTGGTGTTCGATTGAAGCCGGGCGTGAGTCACGAGGTGGCCGATGCTGCTTTGCAGCCGTTGATCGAGACTTTCGCCAAAGAGACGCCGAAGCATTTTCCTTCAGATCATTTTCGGTTGCACATGGTCGGGTTGAATGAACAATTCGTTCACGAACTGGGCGGGACGTTGTATCTGCTGTTCGGCGCAGTGGCGCTGCTGCTGGCGATCGGGTGCGGAAATGTGTCGATTCTGTTGCTAGCTCGGGGCACGTCGCGGCAGCATGAGTTCGCGGTTCGTACGGCGATTGGCGCGAGCCGGGGCCGCATCATTCGGCAACTGCTGACCGAGTCGCTGCTGCTTTCGCTGACTGGCGCGGCCTTGGGCGTGTTGTTGGCCTATCGAGGGCTTTCGATCATTGTCGGATTGCTGCCGAAATATTCGTTTCCGCATGAGGCGTCGATCCAGATCAATCTACCGGTGCTGGGCTTTAGCGTGGCGGTCGCGCTGCTGACGGGGATTTTGTTTGGGCTGTGGCCCGCGCTGCAGCTTTCGCGGCCCGAGGTGAGTCAGGTGATGCAGGCGAGCACGCGCAAGATCGCAGGCGGGGTGCAGGGGCGCGCCACGCATGGCGTGCTGACCGCGTTGCAGGTTTCGCTGACGCTGGTGATGCTGGCGGGCGCGGGCGCGGCGATGGAAGGATTTCTGAAGCTGATCCATACGCCGCTGGGTTATGACCCGCATAACGTGATGTCGGTGGGAATTCCGGTGCATGACGGCGCATACCCGACGTGGGAAGCGCGCAAGGCTTACTTCGAACAATTGCGGAATAAGGCGGCCACCGTTCCTGGCGTCACCATGGCGGCGATCTCGAGCAACGCCACGCCTCCTTCCAACGGATGGGATACGGGTGTTGAGATCCTGGGCAAAGCGCAGCGTGACGGGCAGAAGATCCGCGTCAACTTTGTGAGCCCGGGATATTTTCCGATACTGAAAATTCCTCTGGCGAAAGGGCGAATTTGGGATGAGGCGGAGAACCACAACGCCGCGCACGTGGCGGTCATCAATGAGACGATGGCTCGGCTTTATTTCCCGAATGGCGATGCACTCGAGCACTCGCTGCGAGTCCCGGATATAAAGGACGAGCCCCCATACGTCACGACCGCGTCCGGCGGGGACAGCTGGCTGCAGATTGTGGGCATCGTGGCCGACAAACGCGATGATGGGTTGAGGAACCCGATTCTGCCTGAGGCGTTCGTGCCGTATACCTTGTCGATGCGGGTGTGGACGCAGATCCTGGTGCGGTCTGAAG
>JBEKWZ010000460.1:0-4061 GCA_049512555.1 Candidatus Sulfotelmatobacter sp.
ATGGATCACCTGAAGGAAGGCATCGGGCTGCGCGGTTACGGGCAGCACGATCCGCTGGTCGAGTACAAGAAAGAATCGTTCGAGATGTTTGAAGCGATGATGCAGCGCTTCCAGGAAGACACGGTCCGCTACCTGTACTTGATGCAGATTCTGGAGCGGCCGCCGGACGCGGGTGGGCGTCCGCCAGAGGGATCGCCGCCGAGTGGGGCCGTCGAGCAAGGACAAGGACCGGGGCCGGAAGTTCCAGCGCAGCATAGTGGAGATGGCAACGGGCGGCGTCCGCCGCGTTTGGTATCGACCTCGGCTGACGAACTGGAAGAAGCCTTCATGCGCCGCAAGCGCCGCGAGCTTGAGCAGGCGCGCATGGCAGGGGCGGGAGACACGCAGCAAGTGCAGCAGGTCGTCCGCGGGCAGGAAAAAGTGGGACGGAACGATCCTTGCCCCTGCGGGTCAGGAAAGAAGTTTAAGAAGTGCCACGGGGCGTGAGGCGGGCCAAGGCAGTCACCCCCGGCTCCGCCAGAGACGTTGCAAGCAACGTCTCTACGATTTGCTTACCTCTTTGAACGTCATCTCTGTGGCCGAACTCTTTGTTTGCAACTTCCAATCCGAGAACAGCGTGGCATAATTCTTGGTGATGTAGTCCGCGGGAGTGACTCGCAGCTTTTTCGCGGTTGCGTCAATCCAGCGCGAGGGGCCTTCGATTTCGCAGAAGTTGCCGATCGGGGTATCGTCAACGACCACATGGCCTTTGCCATCACTCCACTCGGCGCGGAATTTTTCGTAGCGGAATGTGGGTGCGTAGCCCAGCGCGCGAAGAATCAAGTCCATCTTTTTTCCGTCTGCCACGCCCGTCTCCAGTTCGATGCGGCTGCTGTGGCGGCCTCGGGTCGTACCGCTCTTGTGGGTCAAGGTCCAGGTACGGCCGTACTTGCGGATACGCAACAACTGCTTGCGCTGGCGCAGGATTTCTCCCGGCAAATCGTAGAGCGTGTTCAGTTCATGAGTTCGCGGCGTGACCAGGCGGAATCCTGCGGCGCGCAGCTTGCGATTCAGGGCGCGCAGGTCAGCCACGCGAAACTTGATTTCGATTTCCCGCTGCATGCAACGAGTGTATTACGGTTGCGACGATTCCGCCGCGGCAACGGCAGGAATGGACAGCGTGCCTCGTACTTTTTCCCAGTCCACTTCGTCCAAGGGGCCAACCACGAACCACCAACTGACGCCGCCAATCCAGGCCACCACCGCGGTGATCAGGAAGGGCCAATAGAAGGAACCAGTTTTGCCCAAAATAAATCCGGTGAGTATGGGGGCGATGGCGCCGCCCAGATTGCCCACAAAATTCTGCACGCCGATCCACCGGCCCACCATGCGGGGTCCGGCCAGCATCTGCGAGATCGCCCAACTGTTGCAGACGCTGATTCCCAGAAACGCCCCGGTCGAAACCAGCATCGCCGTGAAAAAGCGGCCGGACGCTAACACTGTGATCGCCAGACAAATGCCGATGCCGACGTGACCGAACAGCATCAGGCCTTTGCGCACCAACGTCGGAGAGGCGCCGGCGTGGATCCAGCGGTCGGAGAGTTTTCCAGTCACTGCCGAGGAAACGGCAGAAGCCAGGAAGAGCATACCGCCGGCGTTTGCCACGTCGTGCAGCGAGAGGTGACGTCCCCGCTGCAGATAGGATGGCAACCATGTCACCAGAAAATACAGGAAGTAATTGATTGAGGCCTGCCCGACGCAAGTGCCCCAGCAGGAGCGTTGCACCATGATGTCGAGATATCCCGTCATGCTTCTCTGTGCCTGAGTGGGAGCGTCCGTTCGGCGTGGCATCCACGCTGCCCACAGCGGAAGCCACAGCAGAGCTGCCAAGCCGAGCATAAGAAAAAACGGCCTCCAGCCATAACGCCCGACGGCACGCCCTCCCACCCACATTCCGAGTGCGGGGCCAAGCGCCAGGCCCACCATGATCATGGCGTTGGCAAATCCGCGGCGGCTCTCTTTGAAATGGCTGCCCAGGACTTTGCCGTACGACGGGAACGCAACTGATTCCCCGAGGCCCAAAATTACGCGGATGATCAATAGCGCGGCAAACCCATGCAAGAGGCCGGTAACCGCTGTCGAAGCTGACCACAGGAGGAATCCGGCGGCAAAGACCCACTTCACATCGAAGCGATCCACCAGCCAGCCGGCGGGTATCTGCATCAAGGCGTATGTCCAGAAGAATGCAGATAGCAGAGTGCCCAGCTGAAAATCCGTGATATGGATTTCGTGCTTGATCAACTCGGCGGCGATGGAGAGATTGCTGCGGTCGATGTAGTTGATGAGGACGGAGAGGGCTAGCAGGAAAAGCACGCCGTTCATCCGGGCGTTGCTGGGCGCTTCGTGGGTGGTTGGGGCAGTCGTTGTCGTCGAAATCGTTGACGTGGCAGTCACCGTGGCAAAGCCCGACAATGCTACACCATTCCCGCAGCCTGGTTGGGGATTTGTGAATGCTGTGTCCGGTTGCGAGTGCGTGCCTATGGCTGCCGCGAAGCCGTATTCCAATAGCCGTTCAGCAATCCCCAGTCGAAGCGTTCCTGTTTGAACGCCTCGCTGCCGTCGTTGAGCCACCAGCGCGTTGGGTAGGCGCCATTGTCTGGCGGGTCCTGCTGCCGCCGGTTGGGCTTCAGTATCTTTTCAAGACTGTTCAATGAGCGTACTCCACCACCGGAATGGCAACTCAGGCATTGCTGCAGCGCTGGCGCCCACATCTTCTTGAACTCCGGATGCTCGTCAAATTCTTCGATTTCGTCGTCGCCCTGCTGGGCAAACGTCGAGAGTTCCCGCTCGTCGCGGCCGGTTGCGCGTAATCCGCCGTCTTTTCCCGCAAACAAAAGCGGCCGGCTGAGTTTGATCTCGTAGAAGTCCTGTCCGCTGTTCTTGATCACTTGCGCCCAGTCTGGCCCGAAGAACCGGGGCGGCGTACTGGTGATGGCGTGATACACGCGAATCTGCACGCTCTCGGTGATCGGCGCTGGAGCCAGATTGCCTTGGTTGTCGAACAGCGTCATCTGCCGCACCAATGCCACCTCAGTCCCCGCAGGAAAAGGCGGCAGATCGGGATTAGGTATCGCCTGGCCGGCGGAAGGCTCTTGCTGTTGCACCCATGGCTGCGGAAAATCCCACAACTTCTGCAAGTAGGCGACCGTAGCCTTGCGGCCTTGCGGAAGCCGCATAAACACCAAGAACCGGGAGCGTCCGTCGAATGTCTCCACGTGCTGCTCCGCCACCCCCGCATAATTGAAAGGCTCCGGGCTGGCGTCGATGTTCACCCACGGCCCGCGCGAATCGAACAGGTCGGGCGGCAAGAATGCCCGCTCGGGATGATCGGGAGCATACTGCTTGGCGAATGCCCCTGATGTGACGGCCTCGGCATAGTTGTCGGGCAACGTTTCGACTTCCTTTCCACTCAAAGCGAGCCGGCGCAGCACTTCGGCCAGCCTCATCTGCAGTTCCCGTTTCTCTTCGATGTAACGCGGCTCTGCCGAACGGGAATCCTGTTGTACAGACCAGTCGAACACCGCCCACAGATCGCGCTGCATCATCGCGCGCTTCAACGGATCGCGAATCAGTGTCTCCCCGTGGGTTTGAAGGAATTCGTCGAGCACATGTAAAGCTCGTTCGTGCGATCGCCGCTCGAGCAAGTGTTCCGACTCGAGCCAGAGCAGCGGATCCAGCGAGTCCGCGCCCAACTCCGTTCCGTGGCGATCTTCGCGGATCAGCAGAACCGCGTAGAGACGATTCCACAGGTGCGAGGGATTCGAATCGAAAACGGTAGTGGAAGGTTCGGGATGGCCGGGAGCGGCCGCGGGCTCCCAGAACGCGAATAGCACGATGACGAACAGGGCCGAAGGGGCAACGAGGCGCATGGGCGTCTCCAGATCTCGGGCAGGGTGTATCGGGCAGGCTACGCCCACGTTTCGCAAAAGATGCGCCACATGGGGTACCTGACGAGCTTGAACCCGTTGAAAAAGAAAAGTTGCGCCGAGGCTCAAGCCTAATTGAAGGTCGGCAGCTTGACC
>JBEKWZ010000461.1:0-4059 GCA_049512555.1 Candidatus Sulfotelmatobacter sp.
TGATTTTTAAGAATCATGGCGAGGCCGCGGGGGCGTCGCTGGAGCACTCACACTCGCAGTTGATTGCCCTGCCTATTCTGCCGATTAACGTGGTCCAGGAACTCGAAGGCGCGAAGCAGTATTTTCTGTACAAGGAGCGCTGCGTGTTCTGCGACATCATCCGGCAGGAGATGGACACGGGCACGCGGATAGTGGCGGAAAACGAAAATTTCCTGACGCTGGCGCCCTACGCTCCGCGCTTTCCGTTCGAAACCTGGATTCTGCCCAAGCAGCACGAATCGGCGTTCGAAAACTCTTCGTCGCACATGTTTGAAAACCTGGCTCGCTCGTTGAAAGACCTGCTGGGCAGGGCGGACCGCGTGCTCGACAATCCACCTTACAACCTGGTGATTCACACCTCGCCAGCGCAGGACCCGACCAACGACCACTACCACTGGCATATTGAGTTCATGCCCAAGCTGACCAAGACGGCGGGATTCGAATGGGGCACCGGTTTCTACATCAATCCTACGCCGCCGGAAGAAGCGGCGAAGTTTCTGCGCGAGGCGAATGTAGAGGAACCGGCGCCCGCATCTGCCGTGTAGTCAGCGGGCTACTGCTGCGGCGACTGCGAAGATTTCCACCTGAAAAAAAATGGGCACGGCCTTGAGCCGTGCCCTTCCCAGTTAAGCTGGAGAGAGAAAGGCCTGCGAATTCTCACGGGCCTCGGTAGGGTGAGGATAGGCTGGGGCGCTTCGGGGATTTGTCACGAAAATGTAAAAACTGACGTGGGAAGGGCGTGTCCACATCCGTCCGTTCCACGCACAGGAGAAAATTGCCATCGGCCCGGCGGCGCGTCTACACTGGCTTGCGCTGAAATCGCGCGGGTGGGACAAGGGAAGCGCAATTAGGGCCAGGGGTTCTGTACAGGGTGCCGCAAGAGGATTCGTTCTCGATCTTGGAGTCTCGCTTGGCGCAGGGCAAGATTCCTGCGTTGGATGGAATCCGCGCGATTGCGATCTCACTGGTAGTGATTTTCCACTTACACCTTCCCGTTTTTCAAAGCTGGGAAGAATCTCTGGGGCGCACCGGCGTGACGCTGTTTTTCGTGCTCAGTGGATTCCTCATCACCTGGCTCCTGCTCAAAGAAGATACGCGCAGTGGTGACGTCTCCCTTCCGAAGTTTTACATGCGCCGCTTTCTCAGGATTTTTCCCGGTTTTTACTGCTTTTGGATTATCTACGTATTGCTGGCCCTGCTGGTTCGCAAACACGTTTCCTGGGGGAACTGCATCGCCGCATTGCTGTATGTCAGCAATTACTACTGGCCTCTGCGGGGCGCGGGAGTGGGCGGGATGGTGCTCACATGGTCCCTGGGAGTCGAGGAGCAGTTTTATGTTATCTGGCCCTCGATTTTTAAACGGTTTCGCCGGAATCTCGGGAATGTGAGCCTGGTTTTGGGGGCAATATGCGGCATGGTTCTCGTACACCGCATTTTGCTCAATTATGTCTGGCACGCCTCACCGATTTACCTGTACGCCGCGTTTGACACGCGCATGGATTCGCTGGCCATCGGTTGCCTGCTCGCCATCTCGATTCGGACGGGAAGGGCCAGCCGTTTCGTACACTTCGTGTGCGCGCATTGGAGTCTTCCTTTTCTCACGTTTGCCGGACTTGCGCTTTCGATGGCGATGCCCTCGCTGGCAAGCGGCTTCACCTACTGGAACGTGGAGGGCTTTACGGTAGAATCCGTGCTGGCGGCCATTCTTATTGTCCAGATGGTCGTTCTAGGCAGCCGTGCTTGCTGGGCCTGGATCAGCTGGGGCTGGGTTCGTTTTATCGGAACCATCTCCTATTCGTGGTATCTCTACAACGCGATCGGACCGGATGCGGTCAACCATTCTCCGCTGGGCCACACCCTGCTTCGCGCTCCACTCGGGCTGGTGGCAGGACTTCTTCTGGCCAGCGCGTCGTACTACATTGTGGAAACGCCCTTCCTGCGGCTGAAGTCGAAATATGAGACGAAACCTACAAACGTCGCTTTGCCGGTGGGAATTGGCGTCACTCCGATAGAAGAATAAGGTCCGGCCATGCGATCCTTGGCGTCCTTCCGTTGACGTCGCTTCGCTTGGATCACTAGGATAGGCGGCTTCGAGGTCCTTCATGAAACGCTGGCTGCTTTTGCTGCTGCTCACAGGATGGGCTTTCGCCAGTCCTGCTCCATCTAATCCGACTGCGTCGACGTTGATTGCGAACATCCCGGGGAGGACGACAGTGAGCCTCAACGGAGCTTGGCACGCCATTGTGGATCCGTTCGACAACGGCAAGGCGGGATTTTTTCGCGATGAAAAGCCGCACAGCAAGAGCGATCGCGTGGAGTACAGCTTCGACGCGTCGCCCGTCTTGAATGTCCCCGGAGACTGGAACACACAACGCGAACAGTTGATGTTCTATGAAGGGCCGGTGTGGTACCGGCGAGAGTTCAACTACCACAAACGCTCGGGGGAGCGCGTATTTGTCTACTTCGGGGCCGTCAATTATCAAGCCACCGTTTACCTGAACGCGGAAAAGCTGGGCGCCCATGAAGGCGGATTCACGGCGTTCAACTTTGAGGCGACTTCGGTTCTGCACGACGGCGAAAATGTTCTGATCGTGGAGGTGAACAACGTCCGGCGCGCCGACGGTGTTCCGGCACTGAAGTTCGACTGGTGGAATTACGGCGGGATCACTCGCGATGTGATGCTGGTCGGAGTTCCGGAAACCTTCATTCAGGATTACTCGATTCAGCTCGATCGGGGTTCGAACCATGAGGGCTCCGGCTGGGTGCAGTTCAACGGGCCGCTGACCAGGCACGAGGTCACGATCGAGATTCCCGAGGCGGGGATGGAGATCAAGACACTGACCACGGCGACTGGTTATGCCAGCTTCCACTTCGACACGAACCCGGCTATGTGCGGGAAAAAACCGGCGGGGAAGTGCGAACCACTGCAGCTGTGGTCGCCCGATCATCCGAAGTTGTATCACGTCATCGTTTCGGGCGAAGGCGATAGCGTTGCCGACGAGATCGGGTTTCGCACGATCGAGGTGCAGGGCGCGAAGATCCTGCTGAATGGGAAGCCCATTTTTCTGCGCGGTATTTCGATGCATGAAGAGGCGCCCTTTCGCGAAGGGCGCGCATTCAGTCCTGAAGATGCGCAGACTCTGCTGGGGTGGGTGAAGGATCTGGGATGCAACTTCGTGCGCTTCGCGCATTATCCGCATAACGAGAACGAAATTCGGCTGGCGGACCGCTTGGGGTTGATGGTGTGGTCGGAGATTCCCGTCTATTGGGATATTGACTGGTCGAATCCCGCAACGCTGGCCAACGCCGAGGCGCAACTGCGCGACGAGATTGCGCGCGATCATAACCGGGCGGCGGTAATTTTTTGGTCGGTCGCGAACGAGACTCCGGTGAAGCCGGAGCGGCTGACATTTCTGACGCAACTAGTAAAAGATGCGCGCGAGTTCGATTCCACACGGCTAATTACTTCTGCACTGAATCACACTGAGAACACGGGGCAGGATGAACGCACACTGAGCGATCCGCTGGGAGACGTGCTCGACGTGGTCGGGTTGAACGAGTATTTAGGCTGGTACGGAGGGCGTCCGGAGGACGCCGACCGGATGCAGTGGAAGTTGAAGTGGACGAAGCCGCTGATCGTCAGCGAATTTGGCGGCGGCGCGGTTTACGGACGCCACGGCGATGCGGATGAGATATGGACGGAAGAGTATCAGGACAATCTGTATCAGCATCAGTTGGGGATGGTCGAGCGCATGCCGAATCTATCGGGGATGACGCCGTGGGTGCTCATGGATTTTCGGTCGCCACTTCGTATGTTGCCGGGCGTACAGGATTATCACAATCGCAAGGGAGTGATTTCGAATCGCGGGCAGAGGAAGCTCGCGTTTTATACGCTGCAGAAGTTTTATAAGAAGATGGCGGAGGCGGGGAAATAGGGTGTCGTATCTGAGGGCGACGAAAGTCGAAACGCTGGTCGATGAGTCCTGTGGGATGTTAGGCAAACTATGAGTGAGCAGACGG